>DASVOW010000498.1:0-5198 GCA_036383155.1 Ktedonobacterales bacterium | reverse complement strand
GGGTGGCGGATCACCAGGCGATCCACGACTACTTCGATGGTATGCTGCTTATACTTGTCTAGCTCGATGTCTTCGCTGAGGTCGCGCACCTCGCCGTCGACCCGCACGCGCACGTAACCTGCGCGCCGCATCTCCTCGAAGACCTGCTTGTACTCGCCCTTGCGACCGCGCACCAGCGGCGCCAGCAGCATCAGGCGAGTGTTGTCGGGCAGGCCGGTGACCGCATCGACGATCTGCTCGACCGACTGCTGGCTGACTGTCCGCCCACATTGTGGGCAGTGCGGGTGGCCGACACGCGCATAGAGCAGGCGCATGTAGTCGTAGATCTCGGTAACGGTGCCGACCGTCGAGCGCGGGTTATGGGATGTGCTTTTCTGATCGATAGAGATAGCTGGCGAGAGGCCGTCGATGTGGTCCACATCGGGCTTTTCGAGCTGGCCGAGAAACTGCCGCGCATAGGATGACAGTGACTCGACATAGCGGCGCTGCCCTTCGGCGAAGATCGTGTCGAAGGCCAGGGACGACTTGCCTGAGCCCGAGAGGCCAGTGATCACAACCAGCTTATCGCGAGGGATGATGACATCAATATTCTTCAAATTATGTTCACGCGCGCCGCGAACGGCGATGCGATCCTGGGGCATAGGGCAATCTCGCTGAGTAATCTATGATGCAACAGAAAAGAGGAGTGCGCCGTCTATTGTCGTTATGACGCACTCCTACACATCCAGTATAGAACGCTTGTCCGACGAATGTCAAGCTGAGCAGGAGGTCTAGCTGAAGCTCTCTCCACGTTATTGTAGTATCTGGTTGTGCTAGCGGCGATGAGAGATGCTTATAGTACCAGATGTGGCGTGATTTGGGGGCAGCTCGATGACATTTCCGCAGGCGATCGAAATATCGGGTAGTGGTGTTTGGCTCATGACGGGGCATGAGGATGATCTCTCTAACATACTCGCACTGTGGGACGAGACTGTCGCATGGCTGGTAGCGAAGGGAATAGAAGGACAATGGGGTATGACTCCATTCTCGCAGCTTCCCGCCATGCGGGAGCGCTGTCTCTCGTGGCTACGCAACGGCGAGTTATTCATCGCTCGCGAGGGTGACACATACAGTGGATCCATCGTAGCGACACTCGCTCTCGTGGATACGATCCCTGGCTACGCCGTGAACGCATGGGGGCCGGTACTCGACACGGGGCTGTACTTGGAGGCATTTACCACTGCCCGTATACGGCACGGATCTGGTCTGGGCCGGGCCCTGCTGGAGTGGGCTGAAGCATACACGCTGGAGCAGGGGAAGACTGTGCTGCGGCTTGATTGCTGGGCGGGGAACGAGGTGCTCCAAGCGTATTATCGTGCTGCTGGATTCCAGCCACGTGGCACCTTCCGGCTCGGTAGTTGGGAGGGCCAGATGTTTGAGAAGCGTCTAGCCAGCACCGATAGTGGCGACGAGAAAGCGCTTCGATAACGCCTGACTGTGTCGAGGCGCTCGATTGTACATGCTTATATACGGTGCAGGAATAGTGCTATTCTTTGCCGCGGGTGCGCCAGTAGCGGAACTTGAGGCGGAAGATGCGGAACTGTGTCGTGAGCGCGCTAAAGGGGTTACGTCGGTGGGAATGCATATCGACTACGTTGCCACGCCAGGCGGGAGTAGATGAGCCTAGGCGAAACCGTTCGCGCCACCCCCTGAAGAGCGCGGCGACAAGTGCGATGAACGCGCCAAGAGCCAGTATGCCATTGACGGTGATTTCTTCGACGACGGGCACACGGACGATAACGACTTGCCCAAGGTAGAAGGTCAAAGCGGCGGCGGCGAGTGTTAGCAGGATGCTCAGCACGAAGAGCGTTTCGGTGGCGTTGAGGGACGTGCGCCAGCCACGCTGGGGACGAGGTCGGGGCCGGTTAAATGCCCGGATGCGATCGCTCAATCCCTGGCGCGGAGGCTCGGTCCGCTCCATGTTACGGAGGATCTCCTCTATCTCGCGCTCATACTTATTAGGCATAATCGCCCCCCTGCCGCAGCAGCCATGATCACCCTAACCGCACGCGAGCAGCACGCACCCCATGAAAAAGTATAGCAGCAGCGTCCGCCGGGGGCAAGCCATATCGTCTAGATTGTCCCCTTCGTACGGCAGCGACGTGGATGGTTCTCGGCTGTGAGGTACACGATATAGTATGGCACATTCCCACCGGGATTACACAGATACCCGCGCGATGCTGTGCAACATAGAGGTCTTCAGAGCGAAGAGTGCCATCAGCTCGATGACAGCGAAGACGACCGCGATGGTGAAAAATGGGAAGAACTGCCGCCAGGTGGCGAAATGGCCCGCACGGGTGCTGAAGCTGAGGAAGAAGACGACGTTGACCAGGGTCAGCGCCATCACCAATCCAGCCGAGCTGAGCAGGGCGATCGGGTAGAGCAGGAAATCTGCCCGATCGCTAAACGTGCCAACCGCGAGGAAGGCCAACAGCAGCACTGGGATCATGAGTCCGAGATCGTTGAGCGAGCGAAATGAGGAGCGGTGATCTTCATCACGCCAGATCAAGGTGTTGGCGACGGGCACAATGAAGGCGCACATGGCCGTGCCAGTGCCAAGGCCGGAGAAGAGCCGGAGCACGTTGTGCGGCTGATAGAGGTGTGGCAGGCCAAGATCGAGGAATAGCGAGTTGAAGCCATCCTCTGCCATGAAGAGCACGGCGATACCCAGCACGAGCATCACCCAACGGCCCGGAAAGCCAGCCGAGCGCAAGCGTCCCGTCGCCAGCAGCACCAGGAAAGCACAGGTAAAGCCGAGATAGATGCCTGTATTGCGCGAGCAGAGGGGAAGCTGCTCACCGCCAACGAAGAACGAGTGGCCCGACGCCTGGGCGCAGATGCCACCATCCAGCGCACGCAGTCGCTCGATCAGCGTCGCACCTGGAAGGAAGGCCAGTACCGCCAGCGCCACGACGTATGCAGCGGCCAGCCCGACGATCAGCCATTGCGGCGGCTCACTGGCAGCTCGCGCTGACGCACTTGCAGATGCGGATGGCAGAGATACTGGATCGGCGACTTCATCCTTCTGTTCGACGAGCATGCTTCTACCTCATCCTGCGTCAGATCAGTCATAAGCAACGTATCGAAGCATATCATACCACTGCGTGATGCTCAGCACATGTACTATTCATTGGTTGAGAGAGGACCCGTCTTCCTGAGACGTCGTTAGATAAGCTCAAGCACGCTAGCCTCGGGATCAGTAGCGAAAGCTACTACTTGTGCATGGCCATGGCGCAGGGCCAATTCGATCTCGCTCGTCGTGCAATTGCCCATGCGGAGCCAGATCACTTTGGGAGGGAATCCGCGCAGGATACTTACGTCGTTAAAGTCGCTATCCTTGGTGACGATGATATAATTACCCACCCTTGCGTAATCCCAGACAGCGTAGTCTGAGGCACGATCAAGTCCAACGAGCGCGACGTGGCCCATACCTGGATAGAGATCGACAAGGCGGCCGACGAGTCTCGGCGAGAGGTTGTGGTCTAACAGCAGTTTCATTACGGCTCCAAACTGCCTAGACCTGTGCGACCAGCATTTGACGTTCGCGATCAGCCGCATAACTGAGACACGCACGAATGTCTTCTTCCGTCAGATAAGGAAAGTCTGCCAGAATTTCCTGGTGCGTCATGCCTGCTGCCAGATAGGAGAGAACGTCATACACGGTGATGCGCATACTACGAATAGTTGGCTTGCCACTTCGCTTGCCAGGCTCAAGGGTGATGATGTCCTGATATGAGGTTGTCATACCAATTCCTCTTCCTGCACGGGTACTATCTCAGGTTCACTTATACGTGTAAGGGTATGACATAATTGTACACCACCCCAAGGATATTGAGGTGCGCCTACTATTCATCCAGGCCGATAGCAATCCATCATCCGCCTATTGCATTCCGCCTATTGCAGCTTGCCACTAGCTCCGCTATCCCCTCATCCCAGGCCGGGTAAGCCAAACCTGGCGTTGATGATCAGCAGCCAGTTGAAGAAGATCACGATACCCATGAGCACGAGGAGTGTACCGGTTACGATTTCGATGGTCCGCATGTGCGGTGTCAGGCGCTTGAGCGTGGGGGAGATGCGGTCGAATGCCACGCCGAGCGCCAGGAACGGGATGCCCAAGCCGAGGGAATAGACTGCGAGGAGCAGGACGCCTGATCCTAGCGTATGCGCCTGAGCAGCAAGGATGAGAATGCTCGCCAGAATCGGGCCGACGCAAGGGGTCCAGCCGAGGGCAAAGATGAGGCCAACGAGAAATGATGTCACATATCCGGTGTTGGTAGGGCGAAGCGAGAAGCGGCGCTCGCGGTCCAGTCCTGGCAGTCGCAGCACACCGGCGATGTGCAACCCAAATGCGATCAGCACGAGTCCGCCCACCTGACGCAGCACATCCTGGTGGGCGCTGAGAAACGCGCCAAGCACACTGGCCGTCGCTCCAAGCGCAATGAAAGTTGTGGTGAAACCGCCGACGAACGCTGAAGCGTGCAGCGAGGTGGTGAGGCGCATGCTGCTACGTTCACGCGGCTCCATCTCATGCGCGTGCCAGATGGCGGGGCCGGCAAGCTGTGCAATATATGCCGGGGTAAGTGGCAGTACACATGGCGAGACGAAGGATAGCAGTCCCGCGAGAAATGCGCCTAGCAGCGGAAGATTACCCATCTAAGAAAGCCGCATTCCTCCCTAGCCGTGCTGAAAATGTATACCTTGATTCCCTGGTCCATCTCCGCCACAAGCTACCCCTCGAATCGCGCCCACATGCCGTCGCACACAGTATAACACCCAGCCCTACCGTGTGTGGCGCTCTATTCCTGACACTCCACGGGGGCTAAAGCCCCATGGGTTCTCGGTTCGTCCCCGCAGGTACCCCCGCGAGTCACGCGCCAAGCGGCACTGTCACCTCTCGCGGCACATATCCGCTTGCTAGTAACTCGCTCAGGCATCGCCCGGTGTCGCTCGCCTCGATGCATGCCACCTGCTCCGGTGTGCCCTCGGCGATGATGTAGCCACCGGCCTCGCCGCCCTCCGGGCCAAGGTCGAGAATCCAGTCGGCGGAGCGGATCACGTCGAGATTGTGCTCGATGACGATCACGGTATTGCCGGCGTCCACCAGCCGGTGGAGCACGTCGAGCAGCCTTTGGATGTCGGCAAAGTGCAGGCCGGTGGTC
>DASVOW010000497.1:0-4509 GCA_036383155.1 Ktedonobacterales bacterium | reverse complement strand
GCGGGTTATTGATGTGCGCCAGGCATTTGTCGCTTGTTGTTGCCCGGGCCTTAGCTATACTGCCGGACCGGCAGCTCAGATGACGGGTCAGTTCTCGAAGACCTGGCTGCGATAGATAGGAAAGCCGCTGGAGAGGCAATCGGCCTCCGAGCGTAGGGTGTTGGGCGTGTAGTCGGGCGGCACGACGACGTAGTCGAACTGCCAGATAGGGCTGTATTTCTCTATGCCCGGCACAGAGTCGTAGATGTTGAGCTGCTCCGGCACGCGCTGGGGCTCGGATTTCGTCTTGCCGTGCTCGTCCAGCTCGACCGCGTAGACGATCTGGTATTCCTGGGCCACTTTCACACGCGCGGGATCGACGTCCACCTCACCCAGGTCCAGCGCATAGACGATCTTGCCGTCGAACCACACCATCTCAAGGCCCTGGTCGAAGACGTTGTTGTAGTTGATCACCTCCACGCCATCTCCACGGAACTGTGGCCCGTTCCAGCGTGGGCCGCGCCGCCCGTTGGCGAGCGTCCATGGCAGCTCCGCGGTCGTCAATGCCTCCCCGGGCACGCCAGATACCTGAGCGGGTGCGGATACGGGCGGGGTCACCTCGCCGCTCTCCGGCGTGCTCGCCGTCGCTCCTAGCGGGACGCCGAGCAGGCTGCCCACGGTCAATCCTGGCCGGTCGTTGTCATCGCCAGACATACGTCCCTCCTTCTTCCCATCGCTATGTCCTGACTCTGCCTGCAAGAATGGCGCCATTCTTGCAGGCACGTCTGACAGGTCCGGTAGGACGCGTCCAAGGTGCTTCAAGTAGATAGCAGCAGCAAGTGAAGGAAACATATGGCCGATTATTTGCAGCGCGATCAATCTCCGCTGAACGGCGACCAATGGCGCGCACTGGACCAGATGGTTGTGCAGACGGCGCAGGCTATCCTCGTCGGGCGCCGCTTCCTCACGCTTATAGGGCCGGTCGGCTTCGGCGTAAGGGTCCTGCCGACCGACACCCTGGCGGGCACCACCACGGCTCAGGTCGACTTGCTGGGCAACGCCGAAGGGGAGGCAGTCAGCATCGAGCGGCGCCGCTTCGTGCCGCTGCCCCTCATCTACAAGGACTTCTGGATCCTGGGACGTGACCTGGAGGCGAATCGCCTGTTCGGCCTGCCGATGGAAACAAGCAAGGCCGCAGCGGCGGCGGCAGCCTGTGCGCAGATGGAGGATCAGCTGATCTTTGACGGCAATCCCGCGCTCGACCTCGCTGGCATTCGCAACGCGGATGGGCGGCAGACAAGCCCGCTGGGCGACTGGGGGCAGGTCGGGCAGGGCTTCGCCGATGTGGTGGAGGGGACGCGCATCCTCACCGAGTCGGGATTCCCTGGGCCATATGCGCTGATCGTCAGCCCGCGGCTGTATGCGCAGCTCAACCGCATCTTCGGCAACACTGGCGTGCTCGAGATCGAGCAGGTGCAGAAGCTGGCGCGCCGCGGCGTCTATCCCACGAGCGCCTTACCAGAGCCGAGCGCGGTGCTGATCGACTGCGGCCCGCAGAATATGGACCTGGCCGTATCCCTCGACCTCTCGACGGCGTTCGTCGAGAGCACCAACCTGAGTTACCACTTCCGCGTACTCGAGAGCATGGCGCTGCGTATCCAGCGTCCGCGCGCGATCTGCACCTTCGAGCCAGCGGGTGGGTAGCCGCCTCCGATACGTGCAATAGACGGTCTCCATGCCATGCGCCGCGTCTCCGCACAGAATCACCACACGGTCCTCTGGCGTCACAGGTGAGTGGCACCGGCTGCCCTCCTGCTGGTGGAGAACGCATGCCATCTCTTCCTTTGCCGCCTACTCGCTTAGATGGCGGCCCCATGCCGGATCCGCACGTATAAGCCGCTTGGCGCGGGCGGTTACAGATGCGGCGCGGGGCCGTCATACTGTTGTCTGCCGCAATCGCGCCTGTATAATGAGTGGTGCATTCGCGGCAGTGACCATCACATGGGGACGGAGAACAGAGCGAGGTTGGGAAGATGAGGAGGCCGAATGACGCTTGACCAGACACCAGCAATCCGCACACCGATGCGCCAGCCCGAGCCGGCTCGTGACGCAGCGAGGGGTGGCTGGGTGCGCAATTGGGAGTTCTGGCTCGCGGTCGGGCTGGCGGCGTTTCTCCGGCTGTGGCATATCGAGCTGACCCAGTTCCTCAAAGACCAGGTGGACCTGATGATGCTGACCCGGCCAGCCATCATACACGGTGTTCTGCCTATCACCGCCACCTACTCCTCCATCGGCACGTACCACCCGCCGATGGCCGTCTACTTCCTCCTCCCTATCTACGCATTCACCACCAACCCGCTTCCGGGTGTCATCTCGATCGCGCTGGTGAACATCCTTGCCGTCGCGCTCACGTACATCTTTGCCCTGCGCTACTTTGGGCGGCCCGCAGCCGGCGCGGCGGCTCTGCTCTTCGCGACCTCCAACACGCTCATCAATTACAGCCGCTTTCTCTGGCAGCCCAACTACATCGCCTTCGTCACGTTGCTGATGGTCATGGCGCTCTATCGTGGCTGCGTGCGCGGCAAGCCCAACGCCCTGGTCCTCGGAGCGCTGCTGCTGCTGGTAGATGTGCTCGTCCACCCCGCCAACCTCCTGTTGGCGCCCATCCTGTTGCTGGCGCTGCTGGCCGCGCCAGCGCGACCGGAACGCCGGGCCTGGCTCATCGGCGGCGGCGTGGCGCTGGTGATGCTCATCCCGTCGATCCTCTTCGAAGGCTTCGTCAGCCACGGCGCTAACCTCCAGCTCTATCTCCATTCATCGGGCGGCGCGAGGTTAGACCTGCAGGTGGTGCGCGCTCTGATCGGGCTCCTCAGTGGCTTCAACAGCGTCCAGACCGGCGGCATCTACGATGTCTTCCGCAGCTCCTATCCTGTGCTCGATGCCGCGGCCGTCCTGCTCTTCACAGCCGGCATCCTCACGCTCACAGTCCAGATCGCGCTCCCGCTCGTCCGAGGCTGGAGGGTGCGCTCCAGCGCGGCGATGCCAGCCGAGCGGCGGTTGATCTCGCAGATCATCGCGGTATGGCGAGACGTGACCGCGGAGCCTGAGTGGCGCAAGCGCGCGCTGCTCTGGATCTGGATCGTCGCGCCCCTCGCCGTGCTGCTGCGCCACTCCGACCCGGTGACGGTGCATTATCTGCTCTTCCTGGCCCCCGGAGTGTTCATCGTGCAGGGGCTTGGCGTGTGCGCGATCGTGGACGGCCTCCACACGCTTACGCGGCCGGGCACGCTGGGGATCCGCCGCGCACAATCGCGCGTCGTGAGCCGCGGCGGCGCTGCGGTCGTCCTCGTGTTGGTTGGTCTGCTGGTCGCGGGCGAGGGGGTGCGCTGGGCGCTCTACCCGGCCTCTCTGGCGAGCGGCGAATTCGTCGCGTATGACTCCTACGGATTCCCTCTCGCCGAAGTGCAGGCGGCGGACGCGCAGCTCTCCGCACTGGAGCGCGAGCAACATGCCTCGGCTGCCTATGTCGTCACACCAGCGCACGGCCGCTATGGCGAGACGTATGACTATATCTTCGCGAACGAACGCCCCAATCGCACCACATTCGACCTGCATTGTCTTGTACTCCCCGCACCTCAGGACGGCCCCGTCCTCATCGTCACCACACAGCCGGACACAGCCCCCGCCAATGTGCTGACGAGCTTACCCAACGCGACGCACGTCGCCGACATCCCGATGCTTGGCGGCGCGCCATTTGGCGTCTACCGCGTGGAGGGGGCGACATCGCCGCTGGCAGGGGAGCACACTACGCCTCACGTGACATTCTCTGACGGTGCCGGGCATGGCCTGCAACTGCAGGGTGCGACGCTCGTCCAATCACATCTCGTGCGCCTGCGGTGGACGGTCCTCGACCAGTCAGAGTCGAGCGCGGCGCCGCGTTATCAGGTCGGCCTGCATGTAGGCCCCACGCAGTCCGGCTTCCCTGGCGCGGACGCCCGCACCGACTGCGTCCCGACCCACCTGCATGCCGGTCAGGCATTGATCACGTGGCTCGCACTGCCCCAGAGCGTCGCCGGGGTGCCGGCAGATGCGCCGGTGTCGGTGCGCGTCCAGCGCAACACCGCGGGCGTTGACCTGCCGACCGTTGGCCCGTTCCGTTTCCTGACGGGCAGACCCGGCGACTCGCCTATGATTACGCTGTCTGCGTCAAGCGATGCGTCCGGCACGCCGACAACCGCGCCCTATACGCTTCCCTCCGGCCTGCTCAGCGCAGGAGGATAGTGCGTACGTTGCCCGGCTCGACGCACGCTCCCCGTACGAACGGTTTCTCAAAGCAGGACTGTTCGGCATAACGCTTCACTCGTGGCATCTGAGAAAGTGTTTACGAAGTCGGCGCGAATCCCTGAAATTCTCGGCTTCTAGACTCAGCGTTGGCGCTGAATACAAGCCTTCTCTGAGGGAAGCGCGGGAAGTAACCGAGGCCCGCTTCGAAGTGGACGTTCCGCGTGTTTGCGGCTACACTGTCTCAGT
>DASVOW010000496.1:0-3487 GCA_036383155.1 Ktedonobacterales bacterium | reverse complement strand
GCGTTCATCATTGTGGGCGCGTACGTCACCCTGTGGGCATTCACGACGTTCCACCTCGACCCGTTTCTTGGCATCCCTTTCGCGATGGCTGTGCTCTTCGCCATTGGCTATATCGTGCAGGCGGTGGCGATCAACCGCGTGATTCGCGCGCCCCTGCTCGTCACCTTTCTGCTGACGTTCGGGTTGGAGCTGCTGGTCGTGGACATCGTCCAGCATATCTTTACGCCTGATCTGCGCTCCATCGGTACTGCATACTCCGGGATCGGGCCTACTATTGGCTCGACGCATATCGCGCTCGACCGGATCGCCTCCGCCGCTATCGCCATACTGCTTACCGCCGGCCTCAGCGCTTTCCTCTCGCGCACACGCATCGGAAACGCCATTCTCGCGACGGGTATGGATCGTGACGCCGCACGGCTCATGGGCATCAACATCGCGCGGATCTACGCGCTCACCTTCGGCCTGGGCGCTGCGCTTGCTGGCGCGGCGGGTGCGATGCTCGGTCAATTCTATCCGTTCGACCCGTCGCGTGGCGGCACACTCACCTTGCGCGCCTTCGTCGTAGTCGTGCTTGGTGGTCTTGGCACTCCCTGGGGCGTCGTAGCGGGCGGATTGATCTTTGGGCTGGCGGAGACCGTCGTGCCGCTCATCCCTGGGATCGGCCCCGGCTTCGAGGATGTCGTAGCCTTCGCGCTGTTGGTCATTATTTTGATCGTCCGGCCTAACGGCGTGCTTGGCAAAGCATTCTACGCATAGGGAGGCAAGCGTATGACAACCAATGCATCCGCGGCGCCGACCTCTGCCTCGCCCTCAGCCAAGGAGTCCGCCGCGCCACGCGAGAGCCGCGAATGGCTCTGGTCGCTGCTGATCGGGCTGGCGCTGCTCGGACTGATCGCGACGATTCCGCTCTTCGGCGATCGCTCGTTGTTGCGCACGTGGACAGTGATTCTGATGTTTTGTGTGTTGGCGCAGAGTTGGGACTTCATCGGCGGCTTTACTGGCTACTCCGCCTTTGGCAACGTGGCGTTCTTTGGCATCGGCGCGTATACCATTGGCCTCTGGCTCACTCCGGAGCGTCCGTTCTGGGTAGGGCTTGTGATCGGCGCTGTGGCGGCGGGCGTCTTTGCCGTGGCGATTGGATTGCCGGTGTTGCGGCTCAAGGGCCACTATTTCGCCATCGCCACGCTGGGCACGGCTGAGGCGCTGCGCCAGTTCGTGGCCGTGCGCAATGTCGGCGGACCTGGCGGCCTCGTCTCGCTGCCGCTGCCCAGCCTCAAGCTCTATCCAGCCTTTTTCTACGGGTTCCTTGGGCTTTCACTGGCCTGCCTGCTCACGGCGACATGGCTGACGCGCGGTCGCTTTGGCTACGCGTTGGTGGCTATCCGCGAGAACGAGCAAGCCGCAGAGGCGCTGGGTATCACCGCCTATCGCTATAAGGTTGCGGCGTTTGCTCTGAGCGCCATTCCAGCGGCTATCGCAGGTGGGCTGTATGCCTGGTTCTCGGTTGGCTTCGAGCCATCGGATGTGTTTGGCAGTAATATCACGGTGGAGATGGTGCTGCTGGCCTTCCTGGGCGGCAGGGGAACGATTCTCGGGCCGCTGCTCGGCGGCATCGCCTTTGAGTGGTTCTCGTTCCAGCTACAGACGAGCAGCGTCGCGCTGCAGCTTGGGCCGCTGGCCCTCGATGTGAGCGGCATTCACAACACGCTGCTCGGACTGACGATCGTGATTGTGGCGATCTTTCTGCCACAAGGGTTCGTGCGTCTGGTCCAGGAGTTTACGCAGCCAGCAGTAGCCACCGGCCCACGGGCCAATCGTTTCGTGGAAGGAGCGCGACGTGTCCGACGCTTCATCGCGGCCAACGGCGTCTAGCACGCCGTCTCCCAGCCAAACGGGCTCCGACGGCGCGACCATCTTGCAGCTCGACGGTGTCACGAAGCGCTTTGGTGGGTTGTCCGCTGTAGACAACCTGAGCTTCTCAGTGCGCCAGGGTGAGATCCTTGGCATCATCGGGCCAAACGGCGCGGGAAAGTCCACGATGATCGGCCTGATCGGCGGCGCGCTTGCGCCGAGCGCTGGAATTGTGCGCTACATGGGCCAGGATATCGGGCGCATGCCGCCCAGCAAGCGCGCGCAGCTTGGCATCGCGCGCACGTTCCAGATCACCCAGCCCTTTAGTGGGTTGGACGTGCGTGAGAACGTGCTGGTCGGGGCGCTCTTCGGGCGACGGGATCTCAGACGCGCCGAGGGGCAGAAGGTCGCGGATGAGGTGCTCGAACGAGTGGGACTGGCGCCCAAGGCGGCACTCAAAGGCGAGCAGCTTACGGTGGCGGATCGCAAGCGGCTGGAGGTGGCGCGCGCACTGGCGACTGATCCGAAACTGCTGCTGCTGGATGAGGTGATGTCGGGGCTAACGCCGGTGGAGGTGGCGCAGGCGGTGGAGTTGATCCGCGAGATCAACCGCGCCGGCGTCACTGTGCTGGTGGTGGAGCATATTGTTCGTGCGATCCGCACTGTGTCGGATCGTGTGCTGGTGTTGCATCATGGACGCAAGATCGCCGAAGATCTGCCCGACCAGGTGCTCTCCGATCCGGCGGTGATCAAAGCGTACCTGGGTGAGCGCTACGCCAAGCAGCGGAAGGCGCAGAATGGGCAGCCACCGGAGGAGTCGTGGAAGGAGGGGTTGGCATGAGCGACCTTTCGCAGATCGAGAGCCAGGGCGAGGCTGTGGCTGCTCAGAACACCCAGGCGACTGCTCCGACTGATCACGCGCTGCTCTCCGTGCAGCATCTTGACACGGGCTATGGCGAGACGCAGGTGCTCTGGGATGTCTCGCTAGAAGTGAAGCCTGGCGAGGTAGTCGCGCTGGTGGGGGCGAACGGCGTGGGCAAGTCTACGCTGCTCAATGCGCTCTCCGGCCTGATTCCAGCGTGGGGTGGGAGTATGCTCTTCCACGGGCGGGACATCACACGCTTGCACGCTGAGCAGATTGTGAAGCTGGGGCTGGTGCATGTGCCGCAGGGAAGACGGCTCTTCGCTGGTCTCTCCGTCGAAGACAACCTGCGCCTGGGCGCGTACACCCGGCGCGCTGGCTCCACCAAGGCCATCCAGGACGATATAGAGCGTATCTTTACGCTACTACCAAAGCTGCGCGAGCGCCGCACGCAGCTCGCCGGCTCGCTTTCGGGTGGCGAGCAACAGATGTGCGCCATCGCGCGCGGTTTGCTGACACGCCCGGATCTGCTGCTCATCGACGAGCTTTCGCTTGGTCTGGCACCGAATATCGTGGACGATATCCTGGCGGCGATTGACGTGATCCATCGTGAGGGCGGACAGAGCTTCTTGTTGGTCGAGCAGGATGTGCAGATCGCGCTGGAGCGCGCGGACCGGGGCTATGTGCTCGCCAACGGACGTATCGCGCTCGAAGGCCCGGCGCGCGACCTGCTGAACAGCGAGCAGGTACGCGCGGCGTATCTGGGCGAGTGAC
>DASVOW010000495.1:0-4121 GCA_036383155.1 Ktedonobacterales bacterium | reverse complement strand
ATTAGGGAGAGAGGCCATCGTGAGTCGTTTCGACCGCTATAACACAGACGCGCGCAAGTCGCTGGCTCAGGCCCGCGAGATTGCGTTGCGGCTCAATCATAAAATCATCTGCACCGAGCATCTGCTCTATGGGCTCCTTGAGGCGAACGATCCTAGTGTCACCGCCATTGTCACAAGCCTTGGCGTCAACACCACGCGTCTTTGCCAGGCGCTCGACTTCGTCATCGGCAAGAGCAACAAGCCATTGCTCGTCGAGCCAACATTGAGTGCGGCAGCTCGCCACACGCTCGACATCGCCGAAGAAGAGGCGCTCTCAGAAGACTCTACTGAGGTAGGCACCGATCACCTGCTGCTAGGCCTGCTGCGCGAGGGCGAGGGCATCGCCGCCGGTGTGCTCCAAAGCTTCGGCGTCACGCTCGACCGGGTACAGGCGCAGCGTCTCACACTACGCCGCCAGGGCAAGCCAAACACGACGTTCCTTGCCGAGCATCAAGTACGCTACAACATGACCCCTACACTGAATATGGTGAGTCGCGACCTCACCTCCGCGGCCGTTGCCGACCAGCTCGATCCCGTCGTTGGCCGTGAAGAGGTGATCGAGCGCTGTATGCAGGTGCTGTCGCGCCGAGCCAAAAACAACCCGGTGCTCATTGGTGAGGCTGGCGTCGGCAAGACTGCTATCGCCGAGGGACTGGCGCAGCGCATCGTCCAGGGGCAGGTGCCCGACATGCTCAAAGGTAAGCGCATTGTCTCCCTCGACGTAGGCCTGCTCACCGTCGGCACCAAGTATCGCGGCGACTTTGAGGAGCGCCTGAAGAAGGTGCTCGAAGAGATCGTCAGCGCCCAGAATGTCATCCTGTTCGTAGATGAGTTGCAGGCGCTCGTCGGCGCGGGCGTCGCCGAAGGCTCTATCGACGCGGGTAATCTGTTGAAGCCGCTTCTGGCGCGCGGCGAATTCCAATGCGTGGGCGCCACGACCCTTGACGACTATCGCAAGAGCATCGAGCGTGACCCCGCGCTTGAGCGGCGCTTCCAACCTGTCATCGTGCGCGAGTCGACAGTAGATGAGACGGTTGAAATCCTCCGTGTGCTGCGTCCGCGCTATGAAAACTTCCACCATGTTCACATCACCGACAAGGCCATCACCGCCGCCGCCACGCTCTCAGAGCGCTACATCCAGACGCGCCACCTGCCCGACAAAGCCATCGACCTGATCGATGAGGCTGCTGCCCGGCTCAAGGTTGGGCGTGCGGCTATACCAGCGGACGTGCGCACCTTGCGCGAGCGCCTGCACGATCTGCAAGAGCAAAAAGATGCAGCGGTCAGCGTGCGCAGCTTTGAGCGCGCGTCGACATTGCGCGACCGTGAGCTTGAATTACGCCAGGAGATCCTGCGCCGCGAGGAACAGTGGTCTCACTGGCGCGAGCAGGAGGCACCTACCCTCAGCGAGCAAGATATCGCCGAAATCGTCGTCTTGTGGACAGGCATCCCGGCGGCGCAGATCTCGCTGGAGGAGTCGCAGCGGCTGCTCAATCTGGAGGGCGAGCTGCACAAGCGCGTCATCGGCCAGGATGAAGCAGTTGAAGCAGTCGCCAGAGCGGTGCGACGTTCTCGCGCCGAGCTACGCGACCGGCGGCGCCCCATCGGCTCCTTCATGTTCATCGGTCCAACCGGCGTCGGCAAGACGGAGCTGGCTCGCGCGTTAGCCGCCGCGCTCTTCGGCTCTGAAGACGCCGTGATCAAGATCGACATGTCCGAGTTCATGGAGCATCACAATGCCGCCCGCCTTGTTGGAGCGCCTCCTGGCTATGTAGGATACGATGCCGCAGGCCAGCTCACCGAAGCTGTGAAGCGACGCCCATATAGTGTCGTGCTCTTCGACGAGGTGGAAAAGGCGCACCCAAAGGTCTTCGACATGCTGCTCCAGATACTCGAAGACGGGCGCCTTTCCGACGCCAAGGGCCACATTGTCGACTTCAAGAACACCATCGTCATCATGACTTCAAACGTTGGCGCCGAGTTACTGAGCAAAACCGGCAGCTTTGGCTTCGTCCAGAAGCACGACGAGGTAACAGAGGAGCAGAGCGACTACGAGCGCATGCGCGAGATTATCATGCCCCGCGTGCGTGAGCTGTTCCGCCCCGAGTTCCTCAACCGCGTAGACGAGATCGTACTCTTCCACGCGCTGACACAGACCCAGGTGCGCGCCATCCTCGACATCATGCTCTCACAGACGAGCGCTCGTCTCCAGGAGCAGCTTATCGAGCTGCGTGTCACCGATGGCGCCAAAGAGTATCTCGCGCAGGCCGGCTACGACAGAGAGTATGGCGCCCGCCCGCTCCGCCGTGTCGTGCAGACGATGGTCGAAGATCGGCTTGCCGAGGGTCTGCTGCGGCGATTGGTGCAGCCGGGCGACTGCATCGTCGTGGAGCGTGCGCCAGGAGGCAAGCGCGAAGGGCTGCTCTTCCGCACCTCCGCCGCCGCGCTTGCGCTCTCCGACGCGACGACGCCTAAGCTCGAAGGGCCACGCCAGGCCTGATTACTTCAGCACAGTGCATCTTTACGACAAGAGGGCGTCTCCAGGCGAGACGCCCTCTTGTCGTAGCCGCATTCTCGCCTCGCCCCAATCCGCGAAGGCACCGTTCCAACCGTCCGCTATCCGTTCCCCCATCACAACCCACCACCAACAGCCGTGTTTGAGGTAAAATCCTCCGTGCCAGTACGATACATTCGATGCTCGTGATACACAGAAGGGATAGACGATGGCAACTATTGAGGAGCTACAGGCGGCGGTGCGCGAGGCCGGGTTCGACGGCTGGCTCATGTACGATTTCCGCCGCTCAAATCCCATCGCGCACCGTGTGCTTGGCCTGCCGGAGAGCGCGTTCTTCTCACGCCGCTGGCTCTACTATGTACCCGCCAACGGTGAGCCAACCGCGCTTGTAAGCGCCGTAGAGTCCCACGTGCTCGCCAGCCTGCCCGGCAAGCAACTTGTCTACCGCACCTGGCAAGAGCTTCATGCCCATATCCGCGAAACGGTGGCTGGGGCGCAAAAAGTAGCAATGGAATACGTCCCCGACAACGCCATCCCCTATTGCTCTAAAGTAGACGCCGGAACCGTCGAGCTGGTGCGCTCGCTTGGCGTGGAGGTCGTCTCCTCCGCCGACTTTGCCCAGCGCTTCGAGGCAGTGCTTTCTCCCGCGCAGATCGAATCCCACCGCGCCGCGGGCAAGGCGCTCCTCCACGCCCGAGACGGCATCGCCGCATGGCTACGCGAGCAGTTCGCCTCAGACGCCGTCACGCTAAGCGAATACGACGTGCAGCAAGAGTTCGCTCGCCTGATGCGCGCCGAAGGGCTGGCGGTCGATCCAGAGGAACCGTTGGTAGCCGTCAACGGCAACGCAGGCAACCCGCACTACCACCCAAACGCCGAGCGCCACTCCCCCGTGAAGCGCGGCGACCTGCTGCTGCTCGACTTCAGCGCACCCCTTACGGGCGAAGGAAACATCTTCGCCGACTACACCTGGATGTATGTGCTTGGCGAGCGCGTGCCAGAGCGCATCGCGACACTCTTCAGCATCATCCGCGAGGCCCGCGACACGGGCACCGGACTGCTGCGCCAGCGCTTCGAGGCAAACGAGCGCATCGAGGGCTGGCAGGTGGATGATGCTGTGCGCGCCATCATCACCAACGCGGGGTACGGCGAGGCCTTCGTCCATCGTACTGGCCACAACATCGGCACAGCCGTTCATGGCAACGGCGCCCATCTCGACAACCTGGAAACCCACGACACCCGTCCTCTGCTCGCCCACACCGTCACCAGCATGGAGCCAGGTATCTATCTTCCTCACGAGGGCCTCGGTCTGCGCACCGAAGTAGACATCCTGCTATTGCCGGGCGGTATCGAGGTCACCGGCGTCCCCGCCCAAGACCAAGTGATCGCCCTCCTGGCCTAGCGCCTACCAGCCTAAATGGGTTTATGCGACGACATGTGCCGATGCTCCTCAACAAAAAGCATCGGCTCCACTGCCCCAGCGCCACATCCTCCGCCTCACGGCCCTTTCCCTTGGAGGGAAGGGGGTTGGGGGTTAGGTAAAACCCAGCGTCTCATAGCCAATCAT
>DASVOW010000494.1:0-2438 GCA_036383155.1 Ktedonobacterales bacterium | reverse complement strand
CCCTCTAACCAAACAGTACGAGTGAGACGAGCTTACCCGCGATGGAGCAGGAGGACAGACGAAATGGCTACATGGCGCCGATGGGCGGCAAGCGCCGCGTCAGTGGGAGTCATCGCGGGAATCGGTGCGACAGGCAGTGTCCTGGCACTGGCGCAGCACTTCGTCGCGCAACTCTCGCGCCCGCACGTCTCCATAGAGGATGCCGCGTCTGAATTAACCGGATGGCAGGTGCCTCAGAATGTTCCTGAGCCGGCAGCCGACCGGCGGCGCTCACTCCACTTCGATGTGCCGGGTGGCCCGCGGCTCTGTGGTGAGTTTTGGGCGCAGCCACATCCCGCGCCCACCGTCGTCATCTGCCATGGCTACCGCGTGCATCGCGCCCTCCTCCGCCCGGTAGCGGCCCTCGAATACGCCCACGGCTACAACACGCTGCTCTTCGACTTTCGCGGCCATGGCGAGAGCGCAGCCGTCGCGACAAGTGGGGGAAACGCCGAGGTACGCGACCTTGCCGCCGCACTCGATATCGCCGCGCAACAGGCAGAGACACTGCCTGACCAGCTTTTCATCCACGGCTTTTCGATGGGCGGCGCCGTCGCGCTGCTGCTGCCTCCGCGGCCTGACGTTGCTGGCATCATCGCCGATAGCCCATATGCGCGCCTCGACGAAATCCTGCGTCAGTTGATTATATGGCAGCTCACGGAGCACAGCACACAGTGGATCCGGCCCTTGCGTTCGCTCCGTTTCGGCTTCCCCGCACTCGCGCGCGCCATCTTCGTCGCAAGCGACCTAATCTTTCGTGTGCGTTATCGTCACCCCTTGCGCGCCCGGCCAGATGTGCGCCTGCGTTCCCTGCGTCTCCGCCCGTCCAACCGCGTGCCCACGTCAGGTAAGCGCACTCCAATCCTGCTCATCCACAGTGTGCGTGACCCCTTGATCCCGATGGACCATACTCTACGCCTCGCCCTCGCCGCGCGTTCGAGCGGCATGCCTGTGCATGCATACTTCGCCGATTCAGATATGCATTGCGGCGCTTACGGCTATGATCCCGACCGCTACATTGCCGAATTGCAGCGCCTGGTGTCACACGGGTTGGCCAGCAGCAAATTATAGCAAAGGACAGCAATCTGCAGCCCTCTTCTTCTTTCCTTCGCACATGGTCCGACTGAATCGGCATATCCTTGACGTAAAGGCATACGACTTGCAGGCATAGCGCAGTGCGAGATGTCGTATGGGTCAGTCCAGAATCGAGAGGATGTGATGCTATGTCAATGGAACGTTGGGACCCTTTTCGTGACATGCTCACGTTGCGTGAAGCGATGGACCGTCTCTTCCAGGAGAGTTTCGTGCGCCCCACGAGTGCCATGCTAGCGGCTGCTCGTGGCACCATCCCGGTCGATCTTACCGAGAGCGGAGACTCCTATGTGATCCGCGCCACCATGCCCGGCATCAACCCTGACAATATCCAAATCAGCGTGCATGACAATATCCTGACCATACGTGGTGAAGCCTCCGGTGAAGAGGAGCGAAAAGACGAGAACTACATCCTGCATGAGCGCCACGCAGCCTCATTCAGCCGCTCGATCTCGCTGCCCGGCCCCGTGGACGCCGACCACGCTCAGGCCAGATATGAAAATGGCGTGCTAACGCTCACCCTGCCCAAGTCGCCTGTGGCCCAACCACAACAAATCCCTATTAGTACGACACAGGGTCAGTCTTCTCAGCGTCAGCTAACAGACACCCAGGCGCAGCAGCAAGCATCGTCCACCGCGCAAACATCGACCCCGCCAACGCAGCAAGGCGTCTCCCAACAAGACCGCATTGACGAGGCATCTGCGGAGTCTTTCCCTGCCAGTGATTCGCCCTCATGGTCGCCTTCCAGCAGCTAAGCAGATAGATACGCTGAGTGATTCCTGCGGAGAGCACAACGACGCCTCTCGACAAATGTGAGGGGCGTTGTCGTTGTGCTCTAACAGCTCTCCGGTGCGCCTCAATGGTGCGTGTGCTGTTCTGCGCTCTTGTCCGTCTTCTCCTCGACTGTATCGCGGCTCACGAACTTGTAGAACCTGCTCACCTTTCCGTCAGCCGTCTTATCCTGATAGAGCATCGCGAGGCCCTTCTCGTCGAATTTCTTGAAGAACTCATCCCACGAAATCGGCTCGAACCTATCGTCCTCGCCGTAGCCGGGGAAGTCGATGCGCAGCACGCCCGCCTCATCGCCTTTCTCCGTACCCTTCACGGTGACAGGCCTGCCGCCGCGTGCCTCGGCCCACTTGCGGATCGTCTCATGGTCTGTTGTGTACTCGGTAGTTCCTGCCATGTAACACCTCTCTTGGTATCTCTCGATCCATATCCCTGAACTGGGACTCTACCTGCTGTTCCTAATCGCCTCGATCTAATCGCTTGGGATCATTCACGCCTCGCAGGCGATTCCACAGCAC
>DASVOW010000493.1:0-2216 GCA_036383155.1 Ktedonobacterales bacterium | reverse complement strand
GACATGGACACGCGACCCCACGGGAATCCCAGAAACAGGCTTACTCCGCCCATTTCGCCCCGCGTGCCCGCCGCGCGCCTGCGTCAGTAGCGACGGTACTGTGTCTCGTGTCACTATGCGTGTTTGTCACCGGCTGCGGTGCGAACTATGTCACGGCCACGCCGTATCGCACGCCTAGGGCGACCAGCTCGCCTTTCCCCACCGATACGCCCACAGTGCCACCCGTCACCACGCCCGCTGTCAAAGCGCCGCTAAGTTGGCATACCTCCACTCTGCCCGCCGGCGAGACACTCTTCTTCCCCGTCTCCATCCTGACGGTTGCGCCCAGCAATGGCGATGTCGCCTATCTCTGCGACGGCGATGGTGCACAGAGCACCCGATTCTTTGCAACACACGATCACGGCGCGCACTGGCAGCGTATGACTGACCTTCCCGCAAGTGAACCCTGTAACGGGCTACTGGTCGATGCGGCGGACCCTAACACTGTGCTTGCTGGCCCACTCACCACAGACGGCGGCGTCACTTGGCAGCAGCGAACTAGCACCTCACAATCATCCGCAATCCTCGCCCTCGCCACCTGGCATTCACTACGCTATGCCATCGTCGAAGTCAGTGGCGGTCAGCCGATGCTGGCCGTCAGCATAGACAATATGCGCTCATGGCACTACACCGACCCACAGCTCATCGCTCCTCACTTGACCTCATCAGGAGTGAACTACTTTCAGCTCTGGGTCAATGCTGCCTCCGGCGCGGTGCTCGCTACGATAAAGGGCCGCCTGTGGGAATCCCAGGATAGCGGCCAGCACTGGTCGCCGCTCACAGGCCAGCAATTTCCAGGCGACTGGGTGGTAGCCCAGCCACCGCAGGCCGGGCAGCCCTGGCGCATCTGCCTCGGGTTCTTTTCGTATGATGGCAATGTGCCACTCACCTGTACCAACGACGGCGGTCAGACGTGGCGCGATCAATCCATTCCAGCAACGGGTGCGAACCCGCTCGCAATAGATGCTGATGGCTCGTTGCTCGTGAATGCTGGGCAGTCCGTATTCCGTTTGCCACCTGGGACGAACCAGTGGCGCGCACTGGGAAATATTCCCTCGTTCTGTGACGGCAACCTATCGGGCTACGCTGTCTATGCGCCCCCCACCGCCGGCGGCTGGTGGGCGCTCCCCGCAGGCGGCAAAGGCGCATGCAATCAATTTGCCACTGCTCCCACTAATCGCTCCTAGCCGGTTATGGTCTTTGCCTGGTAGTAGCTCCTACAGTAGTAGTTGTGCCGCGCCTATGTGCGTGGCAATTAGGCGCACGTTGCGGGTGCAACGTGGGAGGGGCCAGCCGAGATGAGCGATGACATTCTGAGCATGCAGCCTCCTCCGGCGGACACCAGACTGCGATACGGCCAGAGCAAATTCCACTTCGGCGATCTGCGCCTGCCTGTCGGCACGGGGCCACATCCGGTCGTGGTGGGCATCCACGGCGGCTTCTGGCGGGCGCGTTACGACCTGACGCACTTCAGCCATGTCTGTGCCGCGCTGACCGCCGCCGGGATCGCCACCTGGAATATCGAGTACCGCCGCCTCGGCAACATCGGCGGTGGCTGGCCCAATACGCTCCTCGATGTCGCGCATGCAACCGATCACCTGCGCGTCCTCGCGAAAACCTATCCGCTGGACCTCTCACGTGTCATCACGCTCGGCCACTCTGCCGGCGGCCATCTCGCACTGTGGGTCGCCGCCCACCGGCACCTTCCCGCCGGAAATCCGCTCCACACGCCCAATCCCTTGCTCCTGCGCGCCGCCGTCTCATTGGCTGGCGTTGTAGATCTCCGTCGCGCATGGGAATTGCGCCTCAGCAATGGTGTCGTAAAGAACCTGATCGGCGGCACCCCTGAGAAATATCCCGACCGCTATGCCGCCGCCTCGCCCATCGAGTTGCTGCCCATCCACATACGGCAGGTGTTGCTTCACGGCGACCACGACGGCACCGTGCCAATCGAGATCAGTCGCCACTACCGCGACGCCGCCCACCACGAAGGCGATGATGTCACCCTCGTCGAGCTGCCGGGCGCTGACCACTACGAGTTGATCGATCCGCGTTCGCGTGAGTGGTCCACCGTGCTCCACACCGTGCAAACACTGCTGCGTTGACGCCCCCTGGCTCAACTCGCGGGACCGACTGTGTCTGTAACGGGACAGCAGGCGACTACGCTTTGCGTGCCC
>DASVOW010000492.1:0-25283 GCA_036383155.1 Ktedonobacterales bacterium | reverse complement strand
GTCTCCGCCGTTGTGGTCGTCGCCATCATAGCCAGACTCTCTTTCTAACCACTTCTAACTGCCGGTGCTCTGGTAGTGCCGCACGCCGACGGTCCAGATACCCCAGGCCACCAGCGCGAACACCAGCGCAATCAGCGGCGCGGCGAAGGCTACTGCGCCGGGCAGTCCGAAGGGCAACGGGCGGTCGAGCAAGTAACACGTGGGGACGTAGGAACCGAAGGCCAGGGGTATGACGAAGAGGAAGAATCGTTGCATCGCCTGATTGTAGATATTCATCGGCCAACTGAGCATCTCGCGTCCGCCATAGGTCACGATGTTGACCAGTTCAGTCGTTTCGATGGTCCAGAAGCACAGTGTCGCGCCGAGGATCAGCACGGCGACGAAGATCGCCGCGCCGCTGACGACGCCGAGGGGCAGTAAAACCAGCTTTGCTGGCGTCCAGTGGAAGGCGGGCAGCAGGTGCAGTGCCAACCACAGCGCGAAGAAACCCTGCGAGATGCGCCCCAGCCGCCGCAGCCGGAAGTCGCTCCCGACTACCTGCAGCAACACGCTAACAGGACGCAACAGCACGCGGTCGAAGTCTCCCCTCCTGATCATCTCAGGGAAAGCGTCGATGCCGGCGCCGATCAGTTCCGCCAGTCCAAAGCTAACCGAAGACATACCATAGAGCAGCACCACCTCACCTACTCTCCAGCCAAGAAGCGTTGGAAATGGCCCGAAGACGATTACCACTGTCGCGAATTCCATGCTGGTCACCAGCAGGTTGGTGCCGATATCGATTGTCAGACTGAGCTTATACTGCGCCTGCGCTCGCAATTGCATACGGATTAGCCGCCAATATAGCCCCAGGTCACTCATCAAACCGCTGAGGGGAGAGCCGGTGGATCGGTGCGTAACAAGCATGTGCATCACCTCACGTGCTATTGTCCAGAATTAGGTCAGCCTACTCAGCCACCTTGCGAGACGACGCGCCGTGTCGCCACCTGAGTGAGTAGACGCGCCGCCACCACCAATGCCACGAGCCAGAGCGACTGCCTGGCAATCTCGAAGAGGAGCGCCCCGCCGTTCGCCTTGCCCACGAAGACCTGTACAGGCACGTTCATCAACCCATTGGACGGCAGCCACTCCGAGAACGCGCGCAGCCAGGCAGGAAAGAATGGCAGCGGGATGAAGAGGCCGGTAAAGAACAACGCCAGGTTCTGGACAAGCCCGTTGATGGGCCGCGCCTCCAGCAGCCAGAACGAGGCGATGTTGCAGAGAAAGCGGAAGGCGATGCCAAGCACGGCGCCGAGGATTAGCACCGCAATGAACAAGCTCCACTGACCCCAGCCCGTGGGCACCCCAATACCGAAGAGCAACATGCCAATGGCATAGGTAGGGATGGCGCGATAAAGCAGGTAATAGACATCGCGCCCGATTTCACGGCTGAACCAGTACCAGCAAAAATCGCAGGGCTTGCTGAGATCGGAGATAACCTCGCCGGTACGAATAGTAAGCATCAGGTCCGACCAGTTGAACGGCAGGACGACCATCACCAGCGCTTGCGCTAGCCATTGGTAGCGCAGCGATTCGTGCAAATCATAGCCGCCAGCCGTGTGACGCGCCTGGAAGAGCGCGATGATCACCGAGCTTGAGACGATACCGAAGAAAGCATTGGTCAGCAGGCCCGCAAGATTGGCCCAGCGGTAGATCAGCTGCCGGCGAAAGGCCGTGCGCGCCACCTCGAAGTAGAACCGGAGCATGTCACCTCCCCTACTGAATTGGATCGGACAGTCCAGCAATTGGGGGGACTCGCGTGTCTCCTTGATTGCTGCACGCATACGCACCTGGAATACTGACACCCCACATTCAGGGCAGCACGAATACCCAGCTTCGGCGGGCGAGGCTGGGTGAAATGTCACGATTTGTAAACACGCAGTTATGCGGGATAGGCTGTGCCTACCCCCCGCCTTCCGTGATGTCCGCAGCCAGGAGCCGCCGATATGCGTGGAGGGCGTTTGGCTAGCATAGCATGTGTGCTTGTATTCAGTCAAGCTCTCGTTTGGTTCGACGGGTAGCAGTGGCGGTCGTGCCGTTCCCTTTACAGTTGGCTGCGTTTAATCCTATACTTGCTCAGAAATAGGTGTATGCGAGGCGCTGTGTGAAACGCATTCCATTCGATTCTTTATCCGGCGGCGAGCGAGCTGAGGCGATAGGCGAGTTTGGCCTGATCGCCCGTCTGACGCACGGGCTTGAGTCGCGGCCCGATGTGGTCCTGGGCGTGGGCGATGATGCGGCACTGCTCGATGTTGGATCGGACATGCTGCTGGTCGCCACGTGCGACACACAAGTGGAGGGCCGCCACTTCCTTGCAAACATAGCAACGCCGCAAGAGATCGGACATAAGACGCTAGCGGTGAACGCGAGCGACATTGCGGCGATGGGTGCGGAGCCGCTCTGGGCACTGATCTCGTTACTGTTGCCCGCGGATATTTCACTCGATAAGCTCGACGGCATCTACGACGGGCTACGCTCGTTAGGCGAGCGCCTAGGTGTAGCAATCGTCGGTGGGAATGTGTCAGGCACCAATGGGCCGCTGACACTCGATATGACGCTGCTTGGGCGAGTCGCACGAGACCATGCTTGTAGACGGTCGGGAGGGCAGCCGGGAGACCTGCTCATCGTGACGGGCGCGCTGGGGGCTGCGGCGGCAGGGCTGCTAGCCTACACCACAGAGCGCGATGCAATGCCACATGAGTCTATTTCGCAGGAGGTGTTGGAGCGGGCGCGCATCGCACTTGTCGCCCCCATGCCGCGCGTTGCAGAAGGGCGTGCATTAGCGGCGACGGGCGTCGTCAGCGCCATGCTGGATGTGAGCGATGGTCTTACCGCTGATCTCAGCCATATCTGTGCGGCAAGCGGAGTGGGCGCGGTGATCGATGCGGAAGCTTTGCCAATTGATATGGCTGCGTCAACAATAGCCGCCGCCTATGGTCGCGACCCGCTCGACCTGGCGCTTAGCGGTGGCGAAGAGTATGAGCTGCTCTTCAGCGTTCCATCCACTGGGCTCGATATCGCGCTTGTTGCGGTGCGCTCAGTGGGAGGCAGCGCCAGCGTCATTGGCGCGCTGACCGAGGCACGTGATGGGATGCAGGTACGATTGAGGAATGGTTCGCTGCGTCCGATCACACCACGCGGCTGGGATCATCTGCGCTAATTTCCGCAACGAGCAATGTGTGCAAGAAGAGAGTGCAGTGGAGGCATAGCGCGACGACATGGGGAGATGTGACCAGCGTGCAGCAAGCCAACTGCGCAGGCTGCGGAGCGGAATGCATGCACCTGGAAATGGCTGAGACGAGCGACTACACGTATTCCGACAATGATGCGCTCGGCGCCCTATATGAAGCGGCGACCGAGATTGGTGTCGTCGCCGAAGATATCTTCAAGAATGCGACAGCCGCGCTCTACGCGCCGTATGCCGAGAGCATCCGGAGCATCGCTGAAGCCGAGCGCCACTGTGCGCAGATGCAGTACGACAATCACCAACGAGTGCTTGGCCTGCTAGCAGCGTGCGGCGCGGAGGGCGAACACCTGCGCAGCATCATTGCACTGCAGCAGATCTCACTGGGATTCGCACGCATCGCCTATGACGGACGCCAGATTGCAGAGTTGTCGCTGGCGCTCATGGGTGATGCAAGCGAACTGCTCGCACAAGCTGGCGACGATGGCTCGCTACTGCTCCATCTCATCCGCCAAACATATGTTGAGGTGCGCGGCGGTGTCCTCGCCGTGACATTGCGCGATCCGGCGATAGCACGGCGCGTTGTCGCCGAAGACGCTGCCCTCGACGGCCTTTTCCTCATCTTCAAGAGCATGCTCGATCGGGCCATCCTCTCGAATCCACGAGCCGCCGCACCGTTACAGCGCCTCCTGTTGATAGGCATCCAGCTGGAAGATATCGGCAACCGGATCGTAGGAATTTGTAAGGCGCTGATGTGAGAAGCGTGTTACCTGGCGTTGCGGTTTCGTTTGTCAGTTGACGGGGCCATTGTGCAGGTAGACAAGCGCCAGAATGGCCTGGATGAGGAACCCCCCACTCGTGAGCAGCATGTCAAGCCAGGGACGGCGCTCACTCCACAAGGCAAGCAAGAGGAAAACAGGCGCGGCAACGACCAGATAGCGCCCAACCGAGTGCAGGATATCCAAGACACCGGGACCCACGGCCGGCGAGGCAAGCGAGAGATACACGACACCGCCGCTATACAGGGTAAAGGCAAGGGGCGTACGTCGAATGGCAGCAAGGGTGAGGGCGATCACGACCAGCGAAGGAACCAGGTTGAACAGAAGCGCAGCTTGCTGGTCGCTGAAGGCAGGAATTCTCAGGAAGGTGATGATGTCAAGGATGAGGCCCTGCCCAAATGGCATCGCGTGATGACCCCAGTAGACTCGCTCGGCGTTGATGGCGGCAAGCGGGTGGCCGAGCTGCGCCCAACAGTAGAGCATGTACACAACGACGGAGATCGGCACTGCGCCGACCACCAAAATTCCCTCGCCGAGCGTCGCAAGCCTGAGTCGTTCGCGCCACTGGAAGTTGTTCCAGGCAGTGCGTCGCCACCAGTCATGCTGACGCCCATATTCCCAGAACATGGGCAATATCAGCGCCACACCGGTCGGACGGGTGAAACCGGCGAGCAGCGCCCACAGGATAGCCCAACGCCAGGAGCCGCGACGCGCGCAGAAGAGAGCGGCGACCGCGAATGCGAGAAAGATCCCCTCGGTGTACGGTGCGGTCATGAAGAACGCCAGGGGGTAGGCGGCAAGTATGCGCAGCGTTCGCCATGACGTCTCAGTGTTCCCCGCTTCGTTAGCGGCGAGCAGGGCGACGCCGATGAAGGCACCGAGCGAGCCAAGATTTGAGACGAGGAGCGCGGCTGCAATGATATGGCTCTGCCCGAGTACCAGCGTGACGATGTGAATGAGCAGGGGATAAAGCGGGAAGAACGCTGTGGACTGCACATCGTAATAGCCCAGGGTGGCAATGCGGATATACCAGTAGCCATCCCAATGGACCCAGCTACTCAACAGTTGATCGGGGGAGATAGTCTGACCCGTGAGTTGGCGACTGCTACTGCTGTAGAGCAGCGCAAAGTAGGTGAAGCCGAGATAAGCGATGCGCGTCGCTGCCCAGACCGCCAACGCCTGCAGGACGATAGCGCGCCAGGGCAGATCGCGACGCATGGCAATATCTGGCTTGTCAGCAGTAGCTGTGGCAGAACGTTGTGATGTGGTATTTGGATCGGCAAGTGCCGCCGATTGCGAGTGAGCGTTGAACACGCCGACTACCTCTTCCCATCCTCCGAGCCCTGATGAAGCGCATTTGCACGTAGATGCCGCTGTAGGGAGAGACGTGAAGGCACAGATGGAGTAACGTACGCCGTACCCAATGAATCATGGAAAAGGCGCCTCTGACGCTCGCACCATGCGCTGAAGCTCGTCAAGCGCAGCCAGGGCGGCTGCGCGGGTCTCGGCATCCAGCTCCGTATCGGCTGCGAATTCATCTTCGTCAAGTACCAGCATGGAGCCATCAGGGCTAACCCACAGATCGAGTAGCAGATCGCGACAGGCGATGACGTTGCCGGTGATGGTGGCAGGCTCGGCAACGTTACAATACCACCCCTTGAGTGCTCCATCTGCGCCGTGAACCTCGAAGATGTTGTACCAGCGATCGGTGTAGTACCATTCGACAAAGCGGTCGCCGGTCTCGAAGTCAGTGTAGCCAAGCGACAGTGTTGGGCGCGTCCAGCGAGCTTCCAGGCGCGCGCCGCTGGGCAGCGTCTCGGCCAACTCGGCCTCGTAGGCGAAGCTCACGTCGCCGCGCGTATTGAGCTTTTGCACGATAACGGACGTCATAGTAACACTACCCCACAAGCACCCTATCAGGCATTTCCATGCGCACCCGAAGCATCGCCGCGAGCATTGCCAGCAGTCGCACGTGTGCGGCGCTTGATTTCGCTACTCGCCACACGGGAGATGCCCCAGGTAAGCGCAGTAACAGGCAAGAGCACCCAGGACAGATGAGGAGGATGGAATACAGTCCATAGCCGCTGGCCGTGAGTAGCGCCTGCCTCTGTCAGCATCTCGACGATGGATCCTGCCCCGAAGTACGCAAACTCGGCGAGCACAAAGATCCACCAAATGTATGTGAGCAGACGAAGGAATCGAAGGCTCATGGATGGGCTCCACTCACACAAAGCGGGCGGGATCGAAGAGATCCGCGTCGGGATGGGTGCGGCCAAGGACGGCGTCGGCGAGCACGCGCGACGCGCGCAGGGCGTAGGCATTGCCATGGCCGGTATAGCCGCCCGCGATGTAGGCATGCTCGACGCCGGGCAGCGGACCGACGAGGGGTAGCCCATCGCGGGAGAATGCCATGATGCCAGCCCAGCGCCGCTCAACCGCCGCGTCGGGCAAACGCAGCGTCTCGCGCACGAAGGCATCCAGATGGCGCTGCACCTCGTCGCCCGGCGTCTCATCGGCGGTGTATTCGGTGGCGAGAGAGTGATTTCGCCAGCCGCCTACTACCAGCCGCCCATCCTCCAGTTGCCGCCAGTATTGATAGCCGTCATCGGCGTAGCATGGGCAGGTAAAGAGCCGCTCTGCGACCGGCGCCGTTGTGAGTACCTGGCCACGCGTTGGTGTGATCGCGCCAGCCAGCCACCCGATATCCAACTGCGCACCGACATCAGGCAACCAGGCATTGGTCGCGAGCACGAGGCCACGGGCATGCAGCGTACCCGTAGCGCACTGTACGGCGAAGTCGCCCGCGTCGGTACTCAGGCTCTCGACAGCACTCTCCTCATAGAACGTCGCTCCAGCGTTGCGGGCGAGACGAGCGATGCCTGTCACGAATTGCGCCGGCTGGATCTCACCATCGAGCGGATAGTAGGCGCCGCCGAGGTAGCTCGCGCGCAGACGCTCCGGCAAATAGTCACTGCCGACAGCTTCAGCGCGCCACCCGTCCGCCCGCAGCAACGGGATGCTGGCGTTAATCTCGTCCAGCTCGTGCTGTGAGCAGGCGATACGCAAGCTGCCAGTCTGCCGGTGGCCACTCGGCCAGCCCTCCGCCTCCATCTCGGCAACCAATTGCTCGGCGAGAGCATGGTTCGCAACACTGAACGCCCACGTGCGGCGAGCCCGCTCGTGTCCATAGCGAGCAATAGCCTCGGAGTATGTCTCAGCAGTTCCAGCGAGCAGGAAGCCGCCATTGCGCCCGCTCGCGCCAGCGGCCACGCGCCGCGCCTCGACAACTGAGACGCGCACCCCCTCACGAGCGAGCCAGAGTGCAAGCGATGTGCCCGTGATGCCTGCCCCGATGATGGCGACATCGGCGTGCTGCTCTCCCTGGAGCATCTCCCCTACCAGTCCCGGCTCACGCTCCAGACACTCCGCTTGCCAGAATGACGTGCTGCCCATTTGCCCTCCTCAACACGCTGCATTGCTGCGCTGCATGCTCCTCAACCTGTACTCAGCCGCTATGTGCAGTGTAGCATGTCTGGCGAGAGGGGCAGCACTGTTTCTCCGGCCTTCTTGATTGGCTCTGCTTCATGTTCTGAAGCATGGGCTATAATGAATAGCCGATTGAACAAGTGCAATTCTTGAATAGGAGAGCGATATGTCGGGAGGGCGTCCAGATACATCAGCAGGTAACGTAGAGGAGTTGACGGTGCGTGAGGCATTTGCGCGTCTGAGCGAGACGGAGGCGGCTCCATTGCTGGTGGATGTGCGCGAGACGTGGGAATATTTGGATGGTCACGCGCAGGGCGCGATCAGCCTGCCGCTCAGCACATTCCGCGAGCGGTTCGTTGAGCTGCCCCGCGATCGCGATCTCCTCTTCATCTGCCACTTGGGCCAGCGGAGCATGGTAGCGGCGAAGTTTATGTACAAGCAGGGCATCACGCGCGTCTTCAACGTCGAAGGCGGCACGGATTCCTGGGAAGCAGCAAAGCTTCCCATGGAGCATGGGGCCGTGTAGGAAACGTCGCTCAGCCCAGGCGGGCTGAGCGTCTGGCGGGCACAACCGTTCGCAGGGGGAAGTCCTCGCGCAGAACACCATTGTGTTGCTCTAGTAACTCGCGCACGATTGCGTCCATACCGACGCCCAGTGACCCTTTGATTAACGCGAGATCATCGGGTTGCAGGCGCTCGCGCACAAGGGTCGCGGCACCGTAGCGCGCTGCTGCCATCGCCTCGCGATCATTGAGGTTGGCCGCAAAGAGGTGGACATGCTCGTGCGACATTCCCGACTGGAGCGCGGCCTCCGCCGTGGCACGCACATCCGAGCCGACGAGCACTAGCTCATCCACCGCTTGAGCAGCGGCTTCGCCGACGGCGGCGTGCTCGTCGCATGAGTAGGTTCCAAGCTCGAGCATGTCACCGAAGATGAACCAGCGTCTCGCACCGTCTATGATCTTCGCGTCACGCAGCAATTCCACCGCAGCAACTGCCGATTGCCGATTGGCATTGTAGGTGTCGTCTACGAGCGTCGCACCATTGTACGCCCGCTTAATCTCTCCACGCCGCTTGACAGGGCGAATCTCGCCGAGCGCCGCTGCCGCCGTCTGCACGTTCATCCCGCAACAAAGGGCGACGGAAGCAGCAGCCAGTGCTGTGGTGACCGCGTGGGCGCCTGGAACATGGAGACGTGTGCGCGCCTTCTGGTCGCCACAGGCAAGCGTGAAGCTGAGGCCGGTCAACGGGTCGCCGCCGACGCGCATCGCTCGCACAGCGGCGGTGGGACGGTGGCCATACGTAAGCACATGCGCTTTGGTGCGGCGCGCCATGCGCCGCACGAGCTTATCGTCGTCATTCAGTATGGCAACACCATGCGACGGCAACGCTGCGACGGCCTCGCTCTCACCTTTTGCGACGTTCTCCATACTACCGAAAAACTCAAGGTGCTCCGGCCCGACCACCGTCACGACGGCAATCACTGGTGGAGCGATGCGGCACAGCGCCGCTATCTCGCCGACCCACTGCGCTCCCATCTCCAGCACAGCGAAGCGATGCTCAGGATTGAGACGCAGCAATGTTAAGGGCAGACCTGTCTCAGTATTTAGATTGCCTAATGTCTTTAGCGTTGGTGCAAGGTGCTGCAATAATGAAGCTACTGCTTCCTTGACGCTCGTTTTGCCGTTACTTCCAGTAATGGCGATGACGCGAGTATGCGGCTGACTGCGCAGGTGTCGCTTAGCGAGACGCTGCAAGACGTCAAGCGGATCCTGCACGACGATCTGTGGTACACCACGCGCACGCGCCTCAGCATTTGGCTCCGCACAGAGGATAGCGGCAGCTCCAGCCCGTAGTGCCGCCCCGATGAAACGATGACCATCAGTCTGAGTGCCACGGAGTGCAACGAATAATTCGCCGCGCTGCACTACCCGACTATCCACCGCACCCCCGGCGAAACGCATCGGCAACATCCCTCCAAGAGGTTGCACTCCCGCCGCCGCCAACAGCTCTTCACGTGTAAACACTGGCGCCTTCCTTCCCAATCGTCCACCACACATAGAATACTGGTGCCGCCATATCATCCGCAAGCAGAGTGCCGTTTTCCAGGGCCCCAGCGCCTCAGCCCTCACATTTGGGTCACAGACGCATCGCCTTCACTAGAGACGAATGGAGTGTCTCAACTCAGCACTTATGGGTACGGCCAGCCACATCACTTGACATAGGGCACGATACGCAGCAGGTTAGGCAGATCGGATAAGGCAGCTTGATGAGAAACCATCGGTACGACATTCGAAGCGTCAACGGTGGCGCACAAGTCGAGATCGGCGACGAGTCCGATACGCTCCACCGCGCGAGCGGCGCTGGAATCAGACAGGGCGTCACGTAGCGAACCAGAATGCTCAGCTTCCGCCAGGACCGCCAGTGCGATTCGGGCTGACTCGCGAGTCAGCGTTGGCATGCCAGCCTCAGTTGCAAAGTTCACTAGTCGGCGTACCAGATATCCGGCGCAGAGCGTATCGTCCAGGGCAGGTCGCCCGCCACGTCCGGAGCAGACAACGACGATATCGGAAACTGCCACAAAATCCTCATCGACATGCGCCTCTGACGCTAACACTGTTCTACTAGTCAGAGCATATGTATCCGCCTCCAAATCAGAAGCAGGCGACAGAGTGTGATCCAGAGTGAGTGCCAAAGCAGCGTGAGTAACGGCACTCGCGTTGCGCAATGCCCCAGTGAGGATCGCGCGACTGCCAGCACAGGCGCGAATAGCACGTGTGCCGTTGGTAGTGGCGAAGATCACTTCATGACCTCGAAGATCACGTCGCGCGAATTCAGCAGGCGAATTACCATAATCAAATCCTGGTGGAGGAAGACCCTCTACCTCGCCGGCAAGCAACATATCCATACCGCTCGTCGCCATGTCTGAGCGCGCCGCGCGGGCTCCCGCAACGCTCGGCGCAACCAACACACTCCGGCAGCCACGCTCGAAAAGGACACAGAGCGTGGTCGTCGCACGGATCACATCTACGACGATGCATGTGGTACGCGTGCGCTTTTCGGGACTATCGAGTTGGTCAGGGGTCAAGGCAACGTCTATGACGAGCGCGGATCGCGCGCTGCTGGTAGCATGTGCATGTGAGTTGTCTGTCATCGGGCGATGGCCTTCCAGGGAGCGATAATACACGCGAAGAGCAATGGCGCAGCGTCTGCTCGCCATCCGTCTACCACATGATAGCCCATCACATCGGGCATGAGAGATGATAGAGTAGCATGGGTGGAAGGCGGCGAATCGGCGTGGTAGCATTGATGGTGGTCTGGCTTCGCGCACAAGCAGGGCGCAAAATGAACCATCTCGTGTGTCTAAACGTAATGATAGCAACACGAGTGGGGATGTCGATCCGGTAGACCAGGAACACGGACTGCCAGGCATGCAGTGCGGTTATGGGCCGCAGGGTGGCAAGCAAGATGACGCATCGCAGGAACACACACACGGCGTGGCAAGGCGCAATGACAGTCGAACGTCGCGTCCGCACTAGCATTTTCCTGCCGCGCCTCACAGTAGGAGATGGTGAGTGGCTGGCACAGGTATTGCCCGCCCTACAGCGCCGTGCGCGCGTCCAGCCACAGGCTGTGCGTGTGGAGGATGTTTCGCTGCGCTATCGTGCGGGGCGGCTGGGCATTGCCGACGCGCTTGATGCAACCGCTGCGCTGCTGGAGCCATTCGCTGCCGCCGGGGCAACGATCGAGCGACGCAACGAATGGTACATCTCCGATGATGACGATGACGACGAGACACTCTTCGAGACGGAGCATCCGGCGGGCCTCGACGAATCCCCAGATGAAGACCTCTTGGTGAGCGTGCGTGTGGTAGTGGACGCGGCAGGCGACGACCCTGGTGCGGCCGCGCTCTATTGGGCTGTGCTGGCACTGTCGAATGAGTGAGCATGCGCTCAATGGTATACTGGACGCGCCCCGGCATGCCGGGGCGCGTCTGCTGTTAATCTGCGAGAAGATGAAGAGGGAGTGGCGCACATGCGTGTCATGATCTGGGTGGATATGGAAGGCATCGCGGGCATTGAGACCTGGGATCAAGTCAACGGCGGCAAGCCACAGTATGATGAGGGACGCCGCCTCATGACCGGCGAGGTGAACGCTGCTGTACGCGGTGCAAAGGCAGCGGGAGCCGACGACATTGTGGTCATCGACTGCCACGGCGCTGGCGGCTCGTATAATTTCAAGAGCCTGATCCCGGAGCAGCTTGAGCCCGGAGCCAGCTATGTGCTTGGTCATGCCTGGTGCCGCTATATCGAGCCGTTACGCCAGGGTTGCGACGCAGCACTCCTCGTAGGCGCACACGCAATGGCTGGGACTCCCGACGGCGTCATGTGCCATACGGTGAGCAGCGAAGCCTGGTACAACGCCTCGATTAACGACCAACTCGTGGGCGAGAGCGGCATCGAGGCAGCAATCTGCGGCGTCTTCGATACGCCGATCGCTTTCGTCTCAGGTGACGAGGCGACATGCAAAGAAGTGACGGAGCTACTTGGCCCGAAGCTCGTCACCGCGCAGGTGAAGCAAGGGCTTGGCCGCTACTCGGCGCGCAGCCTCTGCCATGCCGACGCCTGTGCGTTGATCGAGGATCGCGTACGCCACGCGCTCAGCACTCGCGACTGGCCCGCTCCCTATAAGCCCTCCAGCCCGGTCACCTTCACCGTGGAGCTGGCAACACCCGATAAGACGCTGGATTTCGCCGGGCGTGTAGGTGTGGACATCGTCTCGCCACGCAAGGTAGTCGCTCGTGGCGAAAATTTCTGGGACCTGTGGGATCGCTTCTGGTATCGCTATTAGCTGGTGGCATAGGAGTCAAGGAACAGTACTCGGGGCAAGCGTACCGATCCTCGGCGCGGGCGAGAGAAACCGGCAAGCCTGCCCCGAATACTAGAATTAACGGCTAAAAACCACAACGGGTGAGTAGCGCGACAAGATACGCCTAGCCGTTGCGTTAACGCGCGCTGAGACTGAGTGGCTCGCCCTGGCGTTGCTCTGCTGGAATCATCACGCCCAGGACACGCTCCACTGCCATCGTATGGCAGCACGTTCCCCAATCGCTAAAGAAATTACAGCTACAGTGCCATGTACCGGAGTCAAACGTCGTCGTATGGGTATCGTTTTCACCACGGAAAGTTGCTTCAAAACTCTTAAATTGTATCCGCTCCGGCTCCTGCGCATATTGCTTGGCCTTGGCAATCTTTCCGATCATGCTTGAGTGCATGGGCATTCCCCGCTTTCTTCGCCGTCTCACCCCAGGAACTCTGTGCCACTCCCGTCACCGTGTGCCGGTGGACGAGTAGGAGCGCCAGGGAAGACAGCCTGTTTGCGAACGACTCGTCGATAGACCGCATGTTACGGCGGAGTGCTGGCTGAAGTCCTCCTCCCGAGACACCAATGCTCTGCCGCTGGCGGCGGTAGCGCAACTCCGTTCGCACCTTTCTTCATCGCGAATCACACATGCGGCGATTCGTCTTCTGTGCTGCCAGATGCATGCCACCGCGTTGCGTGCCGAAATACCGATGTGTTTGCTACACGATACGCAAAGGCGCCGAAAGGTATCCCTTCGGCGCCTTCAGTAGCTCAACACACACGCGGTGACGGCGTACTGCGCTGTGTAGCTGTACATTCGCATCTTCGGTTCCCCTTTCAGCAGCAGGGTTGTCAGAAGAGCGCTTCCCGTCTTGTGTGGTTCTAGTGTACCATGAAGGTGGTGGCGCGTCCAGTGTGTGAGGACATTGAGACATTCATGACATTCATGGGGATGGCGCTGGAAAGGCTGGCAATAGAATGGCGATTCTCACCTCGGGCATCTCCGTGGTACTACCGGCGACCCTGCGCTCGCTCATCTCGTCGCTGGCAGGCGCGCTTGGCTCAGACTGTGTGTTGAGCGCGCCCGACGAGGTGATGAGTTACGGATACGACGCCGGATTCATGGAGGGACGCGCCGATCTGGTCGTACTACCCCGCACGCCAGAACAGGTAGCGACCGCGGTGCGGCTGATCACTGCTGCTGGTGCGCCCATCGTGCCGCGCGGCTCGGGGACGGGTCTCTGTGGTGGCGCCATCCCTACACGTGGCGGTGTCGTCATCTCCACCGCACGTATGAACCGCATTCTGCGCATAGACGCGCGCAACCAGCGGGCGGTAGTTGAGCCCGGTGTCATCAACCTGGATCTTTCAGCCGCAGCCGCACCTTACGGGCTCTATTACGCACCCGACCCGGCAAGTCAGAAGATATCGAGCATCGGCGGCAACGTAATGACGAATGCAGGTGGGCCACACTGCTTGGCACGCGGTGTCACGACCAACCATGTGCTCGCGCTGCAAGTCGTCCTCTCAAATGGCGAGATGGTCTGGCTCGGTGGCAACGAAGACGGCGTGCCGGAGCCATGGGGCTACGATCTGCTCGGCGCGGTGGTTGGATCGGAGGGAACGCTCGCGCTCGTGACACGGGCGGTCGTGCGACTAATGCGACTGCCAGAGGCTGTGCAGACGATGCTCGCGATTTATCCCGATGTCGCCACGGGATCTGAATCAGTCTCGTCCATCATCGGCGCGGGCATCGTACCAAGTGCGCTTGAGATGATGGACGGCGCGATCTGCCGGGCCGTTGAGCGCCACTTCCATGCTGGGTATCCCGCTGACGCGGGCAGTGTGCTGCTGATCGAGCTGGATGGCGCCCGCGAGTCGGTAGCGGAGCAGCGCGAGCGCATCGTCGCACTCTGTGAGCAGCACGGGGCACGTGAGGTGCGTGTAGCGCAGACCGAGGCGGAGCGGGCGGCGCTCTGGGCAGGACGCAAAGGAGCGGCGGGCGCGCTTGGGCAACTCGCCCCCAGCTATTATCTGCAGGATGCCGTGGTGCCGAGATCGCGCTTGCCGCGCATCATGGCACGCATTGGAGAGATCGCCCATGACCATCGCCTCACCATCCCTAACGTCTTCCACGCCGGTGACGGTAATCTTCACCCCGCCATGCTCTTCGATCGCAGACGCGCTGGAGATATCGAGCGCGTGATCGAGGCTGGCAACGAGCTGCTGCATGCCTGTGTGGAGATGGGCGGCACGGTCTCCGGCGAGCACGGCATCGGCTTGGAGAAGCGCGATGCCCTGCCCCTGGTCTTCTCTGCGCACGATCTGGCGGCGATGGCGCGGCTGCGCATCTGCTTCGATCCGCATGAGCTATTCAATCCCGACAAAATCTTCCCCTCTGGTTTCTCCTGCGCCGAGGTGGCTGCACCCCGTCTCATGGCCGCGTCAAACCCCTGGTTCTGCTGACATCCGCCACGCTCACTGACGGCACGCGGCCTGCGGTGCCAAAACGCAGGTAGCGCGGGTTGTCATCTCCGAAACGTGGCCAGTGGTCCGTACAGGCGCCTGGTATCAGCGAGAATGCTATGAGCGAGTCGAGTGGATCGTCGTCCCAGACGGAGCAGAACCTCGATGGACAAGGCGAAGACGTCGCATTACAGAGACGCCGAGAGGCGCACGGCATGCGCGATGAAGATATACCACGCGCACGCCATCCTATCGGCGGCCAGATGGACGACATCGTTCGCGGACTGGTGTGTCGACTACGCCTGCCGTGGCTGCTGCGCCATTACGGGCACGTGCCGGTGCTGGCGCTCTTCAGCTTCCTCAACGGCTGCCTCAGCATTGGCGTGATGTCGGCATTAGCGCTTCTGACGCACTCACCGTTCATCTTCCCCTCGCTCGGCCCCACAGCCTTCCTGTTCTTCTATACCCCACTTGCTCCCACTGCCGCTCCGCGCAACACGATCCTCGGCCATGGAATCGGCGTGCTCGCGGGCTATACCAGCCTGCTATTGACAGGGCTGACAACGGCTGGCTCAGCGCTCACAGTCGGCGTCACCTGGCCGCGCGTACTCGCCGCTGCGCTGTCACTTGGCCTAACCAGCGGGCTAATGGTACTGCTACGTGCTCCGCATCCGCCCGCCGGAGCCACCACGCTCATTATCGCACTCGGCCTACTGACGAAACCCGGCCAGCTTGTGCTTCTAATGGTGGCTGTCGTGCTGCTCACCGCGCAGGCATTCGTCATCAACCGGCTTGCCGGCATTCCCTATCCGCTGTGGTCAAACACCCCTAAGGGAGATGATCCCATCGAGCGCGAAGCACAGCAGCTTACCAAACAATCGCCTGATGCTTGAATAATGCCGCCCTCATCGCCATCATGGCGTGGGCACGCCTCGCTTCTGGGTAGTACAATCACGGTGGGCAAAGCTTCTCTGCCTGCCCATACGGCCACGTGGCTGCGTGGGCTGCCTGTACCCGATGTCTCTATCACGTAACGGGGAGGACCTGATGAACGATAATGAGATATTGCAGCGCATCGAGGAGTTGGTGAACGAGGAACACGATCTGTTCAAGCGTTCAGAGCACGGCCAGCTCGAAGGCGATCAGCACGAGCGCCTTCGCTCGCTCCAGGTAAACCTGGACCAGTGCTGGGACCTATTGCGCCAACGCCGCGCCCGCCGCGAGTTCGGTGAGAATCCGGGCGAGGCCAAGGTCCGCGACGCCAGCGTGGTAGAAAACTACAAGCAATAGAGGAGCGTATGACGAGGAGGGCGCGTCTCTTCATGAGAGTTGCGCCCTATGAGTTTCTTGTATCAGCCACCAAGCGCCCGATCGACCGCAGCCTGCGCATGCAACGCGGTTGTGTCGAAGACTGGCACGGGGCTATCTTCCTGCCCTACCAGCAGTGTGATCTCTGTGCAGCCAAGAATGATCCCTTGCGCGCCGCGCTCCGCCAGCCGCCGCATGATTGCTCGGTATTGCTGGCGCGACTCTTCGGTGACGAAGCCACGGCATAGCTCATCATAGATGATGCGATGTACCACCTCGCGATCCGCTTCATCTGGTATCACCACACCCAGGCCATACGCTTTCTCCAGTCGCCCCCGGTAAAAATCCTGCTCCATTGTAAAGCGCGTGCCGAGTAGCCCGACCGTCCGTAAACCGTAGCTTGCAATGACCTCGGCGGTCGCGTCGGCAATATGCAAAATGGGAATGTGAATTCTCGTCTGCACAGCGTCGGCCATGCGATGCATTGTATTGGTGCAGATCACCAGAAAATCGGCGCCACCACGCTCCAATTGCTGCCCCGCGCCAATCATCCGGCGCGTCGCCTCCTCCCACTGATTCGTGTGCTGGAGTATCTCAATCTCCTCGAAATCAAAAGAGTACATCACGCTCTGCGCCGAATGGAGTCCGCCCAGTCGTGCCGCAACGCCCTCATTGATCAGCCGGTAATACACCGCCGAAGACTCCCAGCTCATACCGCCGAGCAGTCCAATGGTTTTCATCACTCTCCCACCTTCCGCAAGACCACACTGCGTCGTGTCTTCGCGCATCGTGCCGCACACATACAGCGTAGCATAGTTGACACGGACAGCACCTGATTTTTCTGTTAGTGAGAGGCTCCTTTGCTAATTTGCCAGTCGCGCGATCGGTGCTATGCTAGGATTGACCTAGTGCATCACATGGAGGGCAGCCCTGATGAGCGAATATCAGCGCTACGAATTCATGACCAGCGACCGGCCTCTCACACGCGCACAGCTCGATGCCGTCAACGCGCTGTCGAGTCACATTGAAGCAACTTCGACCCATGCGCTTATCGAATATCACTGGAGTGATTTCAAGCATGATCCTATCAAGGTGCTCCACGAGTTCTTCGACGGGTTTCTCTATTGGGCGAATTGGGGCGCGCCTGAGCTGGCCTTGCGCTTTCCACATGGCATCTTGCCCGTCGATCTCCTCGATAGCTACGATCTCGACGATTTTGTCACATTCACCCAGTATCCCGATTATGATATCCTCGACATTCAGTTCGGTGAGATGGAAGGGCCCGATGAATGGGTTGAATATGAGCTTGGCTCACTGATCGAGATTCGCAGTGAACTGATGGAAGGCGATCTGCGGACTCTCTACATCGTCTGGTTAGCAGGTCAGCGCATGATGGGGAGTTCTGACGAAGAAGAGGAGTATGAAATCCATGTGCCACCCGTTCCGCCCGCAATGGGCACGCTGACGGCAGCCCAGCAGACGCTAGCAGAATTATTGCAGGTACCACACGAATTACTCGTCGCGGCAGCGCGACACAGCAGCACCGCGAAATCGTCAACTCAAGATGATGTTGCTGCATGGGTCACGCTGTTGCCACCAGATCGCCGCACCGAGTATCTGGTTCGCTTAGCCCGCAATGAGCCTGGTTTGAGCCGCCTACTTGTCAAAGAGTTGCGCGATCTAGGTCAACTGAGCCAGCGCACGGACAACGTGGGGCAGCCAACGGGTGAGTACGTCACCTTTGCCACGCTACTCGCCGAAAGCAAAGGCATTAGAGCCCAATTGGAGCGCGAGAAGCGTGAGCAGGAGCGTCTGGCACGTCAGCACCATCTCCAAAATATCCACGAGCACGAGGATCAGTACTGGCATCAAGTCGATCTAGCTGTAGCGCGCGGTTCGGGCACAGGTTACGACGAAGCCGCGCGCGTCTTGAGCGAGCTACGAGAGGTCGCTGATCGCTTCGATGAGACCGAGGAATTTCAAGAGCATTTTCGTGCTTGGGTCCATCCGCACCTGCGCCGTCCCGCGTTTGTCAAGCGCCTGCAGAGCGGCGGATTCCCCTTGCCAGACGCATAAGAGAGAAGAAGATCCAGTCGGCTGCTCCTGGCAAATGTATGAGCAACAAATGTGTCGCCACTTGAGACAATTCGGCGCCCAGACACTATGGGCGGCGAGTTGCATATCACCAATAGGGCGGCGCCAGGAGCAGCGCGAGCACCGCGCCGAGCGCCATGAAGATGCCAAAGGGGATAAAGGTGCGCCGGGAGGCTGTCCCCACGCCCAGCAGCAGCACACTGATCGCCGCGCCGAAGAGCGCCGCCAGCCCAATGGCCGTTCCAATCGCAGGCCAGCCCACCAGCACACCGATCAGCACCGCCAGCTTCACATCGCCAAAGCCAAGCGCCTCCTGGCGATAGAGCAAGAATCCCAACCCGTAGAGCAGCAAGAATAATCCGCCGCAGATGATCACGCCAAAGAGCATCGCAGCCAGCGCCTTGCGGTCGAAGATCAACGCCGCCGCCAGCAGCAGGATGATAGGCGGATAGATCGATATGTCGAAGATCAGCCGGTGCTCCAGGTCCACCGCAAACACGAACGCCAGAAAGCAGCAAACGATGAGGTCGAGCACGAGGATCAGCCACGGCGAGATGCGCGTGAGGTTTGCGGGGTCGAGCACGCGCGCAGCCAGCAATGGGAAAATGACGGCCAGCGAAATGCCTAGCAGTGGTGCCCGTAGCGACGCGGCCTTGCCACAGGCGACACATCGCCGTCGAGTGACCTGCATCGCCAGCACAGGCATAAGCCGCGACGCTGGCAGCGCTACCCCACATGTCTGGCAACTCCCTGCACGCGACGGCGGCTCCTCGTCGCCTTCGATGCGGTCGGCCAGCAGATTCACGACGACGCTTGCCCCCAGACCGAATAGCGCCGCAGCCACATAGACCAGCGCAGCCAGCACCGGACTCAACGATACAGATGACACATTCGCGCCATTCGCCAAGAGCACTGTCACGTTCAGCCTTCCGCCATTCTCAAACACATCACTCCCGCAATCTGCTACATCCTATACTCAATTGGCGTTGATGACGATGCCGTAGCCCAAAAGACCAGTGAGAAAATTGCATGCTCCACCTGCCAGCAGGCGCTATGATGAGCATGAGATAGGCGAGAGGCATCCGGCGCACAGAAAGGTCAACATGCAGAGCAGAGGAACAGGCAGATGACGCTTGAGGAATCGAAAAGTACGCAGCCGCCGGTGGACGAAGCGCCTGAGCCATATGACTACTATGCACTCGTACCACACCACTCAGACCCACGCCTGCTCTTTCTGCGAGACGGCCCGCATTGGGCGCTCCCGCACTGGCAGGACACCCAGCGCCACTACTGGCAGACTACTCTCCACGTCAATGCCGCACTTCGCCAGCGCTTCGACATCAATGCGGCCGTGCTGCGCTGCCTCGCCACCGATCGCAATCCAGAAACTGGACGCATCGCGCGACTCTACGAGATGGAGACGCATACCGTGCCCAATGCGCTGCCAGATGCTATGCAATGGCGTGGTCGCGACGCCCTCGACGCACTGGCATGTCCAGAGCAACGCCCTCTGCTAGCATCATGGTTCGATGAGGTTGAGGGCAGTATGCCTCAGCAGCGCAGGCCATGGGCGCGACGCGGCTGGGTGCAACAGCCCATATCCTGGATCGGCGAGCAACTTACCCACCTTGGAATGATCCGGAGCGGCCCCGTCGAGCAGCTGCGCTCCTGGGAGCGATCGTGCCTGCTGCGTATGCCAACTGATGCAGGACACGTCTACTTCAAGGCCGTGCCACGAATGTTTACTCATGAAACGTTGCTAACACAGGCGCTTGCTATGTGGTACCCCGGCACTGCTCCGCATGTGCTGGCGCTCGATGCCGCACGGGACTGGCTGCTGCTCGCGGATCTCGGAGGCCATACGCTGGACTCGGATCGCGACATCACACACTGAGAGCAAGCGCTGCGCCGCTTCGCCACGCTCCAGATCGATCTCGCCGGGCGCGTGGACGAGCTACACGCGCTTGGGTGCCCGGAACGCTTCTCAACTCTCGCCGATGCTATCCCTGCGCTGCTCGATGACCACGCCATCATCGGAACCGGACACTCCTGGTCGCTCTCGCACGAGCAGGTCGACACGCTGCGCCTGCGCACTGCCGAGTTTCAGAAGTTGCACGCCGAACTGGCGGCTTATCGTGTCCCACTCTCGTTGGAGCATGGTGACTTCTGGGCCAACAACGTCGCAGTGACGCCTGATGGCTATCTCTTCTTTGATTGGTCCGATGCCTCGATTTCGCACCCATTCTTCAGCCTTGCTGGCTTCTTGCGGGATCTCGTCCCCCTCTTTCCCAATGTCGCCAACCTGCACATGCGCCTAATCAACGCCTACCTTGAGCCGTGGACATGCTACGCGCCGATGGAAACACTGCAGACGGCATTCGCATTAGCACGTGTGCTCGCCCAGCTGCACTTCGCCATCACGTACCAGCGCGACATCTTGCCGCAGATTGAAGCGCGCTGGGAGATGGAACGCATGGTTCCCTACTACCTTGCCACACTTACATGAGGCTACCCAATGTCGCCAGTGCGATACAATAGCAGCAGTGTCTTCCTGTAGAAAACACGTCATAGCCGCACCTTACGGAAAGGATCAGAACGACGATGTTCTTCCGCCTCACCGATGAGCAAGTAGAGATACGCAACCTCGTGCGCAAGTTCGCCGAGAACGAGATAGCTCCGCATGCCGAGCGCTGGGATGAAGAAAGCTACTTCCCGCGTGAGATATTCCAGCCTATAGCCGAGCTGGGTCTCGCCGGTATGGTCATTCCCGAAGAGCTTGGCGGCTCGCAACTCCCCCGCCTCACCGGCGCGCTGATCTACGAAGAGCTGGGGCGCGCGGATATGTCCACCGCCGTCTGGCTCTCCGTCCACAACATGGTCACCGGCCTCATCAACCGCTTCGGCGACGAGGAGCAGCGCCAGCGCTGGGTGCCTAAGATGACCGCAGGCGAGCTGTTAGGTGCATTTGCGTTGAGCGAGGCGCATGCTGGCTCCGACGCCGCCAGCATCACGGCCACAGCTGTGCGCGACGGCGATGCCTATATCGTCAACGGCACGAAATTCTGGGTGACGAGCGCCGGCGTGGCCGATGTCTATGCCGTGATGGTCCGCACGAGCGAGGCACCCGGCAGCCGTGGCATCAGCACGTTGATCGTCGAGCGCGACACGCCCGGCTTCACCATCGGCAAGCGCGAGCGCAAGATGGGGCTGCACTCCAGCCCGACCGGCGAGTTAATTTTCGAGAACTGCCGCATTCCCGTCGCCAATCGCCTGAGTGCTGAGGGCGATGGACTCAAGATCGCGCTCTCGTCGCTTGACGGTGGCCGCGTCAACATTGGTGCCATCGCCACCGGCGTCTCCCAGGCCGCATTTGAGGTCGCCACGCGCTATGCCTCCGAGCGCTACGCCTTTGGCAAGCCCATCGGCGGGTTCGAGGGAGTGCAGTTCTTGCTGGCCGATATGGCGATGAAGATCGAAGCCGCGCGTCTGCTGGTCTATGAAGCAGCCTGCAAGCTGGACGAGGGCGAGCCATCCACGATGCATGCGGCGATGGCAAAGTGCTTCGCCACCGACACCGCGATGCAGGTAACGACAGATGCCGTGCAGGTGCTTGGCGGCGCTGGCTACGTACGCGACTGGCCGGTCGAGCGCTATATGCGTGATGTTAAGGTTGCCCAGATCTTTGAGGGCACCAATCAGATCCAGCGCATTGTCATTGCTCGATCTCTCCTTGGCGAGATCGTCTCGACTTCATGACACCCTGCCTCTTCACTAATGCTGTTGTCTAACGCTGAGCCGAGGGCTATAATGGCGGCGTGGGGTAGTGAGGCTTATCTGCTCTCTGCGTCGCTGCACGCGCACGCCGGTGATGCGAGCCTCACAGCAGGAGAGGATGGCAGAATGACGGCGGATGTGACGTTGGCGAATCTCTCACTCGATGCGGCGACAGCGTTTGCCCAGCTTCGACGCGAGCATGACCGGCAGCAGCAGCGCAACGAGCAACTTGAAGAGCAGGTGCGTGCGTTGCTCGTGCTGCAGGAGATCGCGAACACACTGAGCGCCGAGCTCAATCTCCCCCCGTTACTTCGCCGTATCGCTGCCGCAGCACTGCGCCTGACGTCGGCTCACGCCAGTGCCGTCTACCTGGTCGATGCCTCTCGCGCCTCACTCGTTGTGAAGGCGGTCGAGAATAGAAATACCGCTGCAGACAGCGGTTCCTTCGGTGCGCTCAGTGCTGGAGAGTCGCATCCTGGCGTTGTCGTCGAGGAAGATGAGAGCAACCTACCGCACATCACCTTGAATGAAGGTGTTGCTGGCTGGGTCGCGGCCAACGGCACACTGGTAATGGTGGCTGACGCCGCGACCGAATCGCGTTTCACTCCGACCACACTCGCCGTGGACAATGAACATCTCGGTGTACACGCCAGCAGTCTCGTGGCCGTGCCAATGGTCTTCAAGGGCGTCGTCACTGGCGTGCTGGAGGTGGCACAGGCTGAAGGAGGCGAGGGCTTCGACGCCAATAGCCTCGATCTGATGCACACGCTCGCCTCCCAGGCCGCCACAGCCGTTGCCAACGCGTTACTCTATCGCCGCCTGCGCGCTGAACGAGACCGCATCATCCAGACCCAGGAGGACGAGCGTAAGCGCCTCGGACGCGATCTACATGATGGCCCTGCACAGAAGCTGGCGCAGATCGCGATGTCACTGGAATATGCCAAACAGCTTGCCCAGCATGAGCCTGATCGTTTGATTGCCGAGTTAGATTCCATACGTGAGAACGCGCTGTCGACAACGCGCGAGATCCGCAACCTGCTCTTCGATCTGCGCCCACTCGTTCTTGATGCGGAGAACGGCGGCCTCGTCGTCGCAATCAAACAGTTCATCGACCGCTTCCAGACCGTCCCCGGCCCGAAGATGTTCTTGAACGCGGAATATCCTGAGCGCCTCTCGCACAACATCGAGATCACCGTCTTCGCTATTGTGCAAGAGGCCGTCAATAACATCCTGAAGCATGGCAGCGCACAGACCTGCTGGATCGACATCCAGGAGACGCCCGACCGCCTCATGGCCGTGATCCGGGACGACGGCGACGGCTTCGACGTGCGCCAGGTGCAATCGGAGTACGAGAATCGCGGCAGTTGGGGGCTCCTGAGCATGATGGAGCGCGCAGCGCTGATCGAAGCCAAGCTCAACATCGCCTCGCAGCTGGGCCGTGGCACAGCTGTCTCACTCGACGTGCCGCGTTGACCGCTGCGACGCACCTATGCTACACTCACGTGTAGTCTGCAGTCACATGCCTCACACGCCGTCACCATCGTTTCGCCTCAGCGTCACCGGCCATGCGACCGGGTCTCGCGTTGGTTCGCACGTTCACGGTAGGGAAATTGCGGACTCTCTCACGAGGTGGCGAGCGCCCACCCAACACAGAACAGTACATACAGACAGGAAGTGCCGCTGTGCCAAAGATTACATTTGTCAACGAAGGGCGCACCGTCGAAGTGGAGCCGGGAGCCTCGCTCCGCTACGCCGCGCTCGAAAACGATGTGCCACTCTACTGCATGTGGTTTGGCCTCTCCAAGTATGCGAATTGCCATGGCAACGGGCTCTGCTGGACCGACCGCGTGCGTGTGACGCCAGCCAGCGCGATCACGCCACCCACGCCACTCGAAGGCGCGATGAATACCATCGGGACGACCAAAAAGCGCCGCAATCCTTCGACACGCTTGGCATGCCAGGTGCAAGTGTACGAGGACTGCGAAGTCGTCACGCGCTGCAAGTGGAGACGCGAGTAGGAGTAATGCCTCTTGTGGCGTTCACGTCCAGCCATACAAGGAGCTAATATATGCGACTCGATCGCGTTCTGAGCGAAGGTGAGGCGCAGGTGGCGCTTCGCAAGTTGGGGTTCGAGGCGCGCCCTGCGGTGGGGCGCCCGGGCCTTTATGACGTCTCTCACTCAGCTATAGGCGGCGCCATCACCATGACCGTCGAGCAGCTGTGTTTCTTTGCGGCTGGCGCCGTGGTAGCCGATCAACTTGCCCGAGGCGTCCCATCTGTTATGCCAGCTTGAACAAGACTATTCCGGCATCCTTTCCCTCTGAAATTCCTTAAAGGTGCAGCAGGCGCGTCAAGCGTCTGCTGCACCTTTGCCATATGGTTGATACTACATGCGGATGACGAGACAAGGATGCACTGCACCAATACAGACCGTCGCCATAGATACTAGAGATACCAGCTCCTGATCTAGATAAGACCATCACTTCAATGTCTGTCTTCGCGTCGAAGCGGCAACGAATCTGCAACATGTACGTGTGAGCTCTAGAGAGAGGCCGTTTCGTATCCGTGGTCATACACTGCTTCTCCTGGCGCGTTATCGCCCAAGCGCGAGCCGATAAGGAACATTGGTATGCGCACCTGATCGGAGCAATCCCCTATGATCATTGTCATTCTTGAGATCGCCATCACGTTCGTGCTGATCCTCGCCAATGGCTTCTTCTCCGGTTCGGAGATCGCCGTCGTCTCGGCACGCCGCAGCCGGCTGCAGCAGCGCGCCAATTCTGGCGACCATGGAGCAGCACAGGCGATTGACCTCGCGGAGCATCCCGACCGCTTTCTGGCGACCGTGCAGATTGGCATTACACTAATCAGCACACTTGCGGCCGCATTCGGCGGCGCGAGGATTAGCGAGGTGCTGGCTGCCGCCCTCAACAACGTTCCCGCACTCGCGCCTGTGGCCACACCGCTGGCCTTCGTCGTAGTAGTGGGCCTCATCACCTATTTCTCGCTGGTATTGGGAGAGTTGGTACCCAAGCGCTTCGCTTTGCAGCATGCAGACGGCCTCGCGGCGCGGATTGCGCCTTTCATGGTAGGGCTCTCACGTGTAACCAGCCCAATAATTGCATTGCTCTCCGCTTCCAGCAATGCGGTGCTTCGCCTCTTCAGACAACAGGGTAGCGATGAGATCGCGATCACCGAGGAGGATATCCTCTACCTTACGACGATGGGCACTGCCAGCGGCACCGTCGCGGCAGGCGAGGCCCAACTCATCCGTCGCGCCTTCCGCATCACTG
>DASVOW010000491.1:0-1645 GCA_036383155.1 Ktedonobacterales bacterium | reverse complement strand
GTTGCCGATCAGCTTCTTTGATCAGCGGCGCACGGGCGAGCTGATGAGCCGCGTCACCAATGATGTGACGGTGTTGCAGACGTCGCTTACGGGGAATCTGCTGCCGGTGGTCTCGCAGGTGCTGACGCTGGTGGGGAGTGTTGCCATCGCAGTGACGATTGACTGGCGTATCGCGCTCGTGATTCTGGCGGTCGCGCCGCCCGCGGGAATCCTCGCGGCAATCCTGGGCAGGCGTATCCGCAGGACGACACGGGGTGTGCAGGAGGGGCTGGGCAGCGCGGGCATCGTGCTGGAGGAGACACTTGGCGCGCCGCGCGTGGTCAAGGCATTTGGACGTGAGACGTATGAGGATGGACGATTCACCGAGCAGATCGGGCAATCGCTGCGCCAGGCACTGCGCCGGGCGGCTACGCAGTCTGTCATTGGGCCGCTGATTGGGTTTATTAGCTTCATCTCGGTCGTGATCGTGCTGTGGTTTGGCGGCCGCGAGGTGCTGGCGGGTAGGCTGACGGCAGGCGCGCTGGTCGCATTTCTGATCTATCTGGCGCTGGCGGTGGGGCCGCTGGTCTCGCTCACGAGCCTGTATTCGCAGCTCCAGACGGCACAGGCGGCGGGGGAGCGCGTGTTTGCGTTGCTGGATGAGCCGGTGGAGGTGAGCGCCGATATGCCCGACGCGCCGGGGATGCCGCCGATCGGCGGGCGAGTGGCCTTCGACCACGTCTCATTCGCATATCCGATAGCGGCGAGTGGCCGGGATGCATCCACACAAGGAGGTGCCAGCAGTGAGGTGGATGGGTTGCTGGAAAGGGAGCCGCGAGAGCAGCTGCGGCAGGTGTTGCGTGATGTGACGTTCGAGGCGGAGCCGGGGCAGGTGGTGGCGCTGGTGGGGCCAAGCGGCGCAGGCAAGACGACGACGCTAAGTCTGCTGCTGCGCTTCTACGAACTGGATGGTGGTGTGATCCGCGTGGATGGGGTGGATATCGGGAGTGTGCGGGCGCAATCGTTGCGCGAGCAGATCGCGATTGTGCCGCAGGAGCCGACGCTTTTCGGCGACTCGATTGCGGAGAACATCCGTTATGGGCGGCTGGATGCCGGCGATGATGAGGTGCGCGCGGCGGCTGAGGCAGCCAATGTGTTGTCGTTTGCGGAGCAGTTGCCGGAGGGGATGGGGACGCTGGTGGGCGAGCGCGGCGTGAAGCTCTCGGCGGGGCAGCGCCAGCGCATCGCAATCGCGCGCGCGGTGCTGCGGAATCCTCGCATCCTGCTGCTGGACGAGGCGACGGCGTCGCTCGACAATGAATCTGAGGCGCTGGTGCAGGAGGCACTGAACCGGCTGATGCAGGGGCGCACGACACTGGTGGTGGCGCACCGGCTGACGACGGTGGAGCGGGCTGATATGATTCTCGTGCTGGACGGCGGCGAGATTGTGGAGCGTGGCACGCACGAGGAACTGCTGCAGCTTGGCGGACTCTATGCGCGCCTGTATACACGCAACTTCGAGGACATCGAGGAGCGTGACTCGGCGGTGTATGCGGCGCAGGGGGTGTGACGGAAACGGATGCAAAAGGGCGGCGCTTCGTCCCTGAGATGCCAGGTGCGTCTACGCCGCCGAGCGGACCATGATGCATGATCGAAGATGAGGCCG
>DASVOW010000490.1:0-19023 GCA_036383155.1 Ktedonobacterales bacterium | reverse complement strand
TGCTGCAGGAGATCGCGAACACGCTGAGCGCCGAGTTGAACTTCCCCCCATTGCTTCGCCGTATCGCCGCCGCCGCACTGCGCCTCACATCAGCTCACGCCAGCGCTGTCTACCTCGTCGATGCCTCGCGTGCCTCGCTCGTCGTGAAGGCGGTCGAGAACAGAAACAGCGCGGCGGATAGTGGTTCCTTCGGTGCGCTCAGTGCCGGAGAGTCGCATCCCGGCATTATCATCGAGGAAGATGAGAGCAATCTGCCGCATATCACCTTGAACGAAGGTGTTGCCGGCTGGGTCGCCTCCACAGGTACACTTGTGCTGGTGGCTGATGCAGCGACCGAATCTCGTTTCCCTCCGACGACGCTTGCCGTGGACAATGAACATCTGGGTGTGCACGCCAGTAGTCTCGTAGCCGTACCAATGGTCTTCAAAGGCGTCGTCACCGGCGTTCTGGAGGTGGCGCAGACTGAAGGAGGCGAGGGCTTCGACGCCAGCAGCCTCGATCTGATGCGCACACTGGCCTCCCAGGCCGCCACGGCCGTAGCCAACGCGTTACTCTATCGCCGGCTACGCGCTGAACGCGACCGCATCATCCAGACCCAGGAGGACGAACGCAAGCGTCTCGGACGAGACCTGCACGACGGCCCCGCACAGAAGCTGGTGCAGATCGCGATGTCACTGGAATATGCCAAGCAGCTCGCCCAGCATGAGCCTGATCGCCTGGTTGCCGAGTTAGATTCCATTCGTGAGAACGCACTGACGACAACGCGCGAGATCCGAAATCTACTCTTCGACCTGCGCCCACTCGTGCTTGATGCGGAGAACGGCGGCCTCGTCGTCGCAATCAAGCAGTTCATCGACCGCTTCCAGACCGTTCCCGGCCCGAAGATGTTCTTGAACGCGGAATATCCTGAGCGCCTTTCGCACAACATCGAGATCACTGTCTTCGCTATCGTGCAGGAGGCGGTCAATAACATCCTGAAGCATGGCGGCGCGCAGACCTGCTGGATCGACATCCAGGAGACACCCGACCGCCTCATCGCCATGATCCGGGACGACGGCGAGGGCTTCGACGTGCGCCAGGTGCAATCAGAGTATGAGAATCGCGGCAGTTGGGGGCTCCTCAGCATGATGGAGCGCGCAGCGTTGATCGAAGCCAAGCTCAATATAGCCTCACAACCGGGCCGTGGTACTGTCGTCTCGCTCGACGTGCCGCGTTGACCGCTGCGACGCACCTATGCTACACTCACGTGTAGTCTGCAGTCACATGCCTCACACGCCGCCGCCATCGTTTCGCCTCAGCGTCATCCGGCCAAGTGGCCGGGTCTCGCGTTGGTTCGCTCTTTCACAGTAGAGAAATTGCGGACTCTCTTACGAGGTGGCGAGCGCCTACCCAACACAGAACAGTACATACAGACAGGAAGTTCCACCGTGCCAAAGATTACATTTGTCAACGAGGGGCGCACCGTCGAAGTGGAGCCGGGAGCCTCGCTCCGCTACGCCGCGCTCGAAAATGACGTGCCGCTCTACTGCATGTGGTTTGGCCTCTCCAAGTTTGCGAATTGCCACGGCAACGGGCTCTGCTGGACCGATCGCGTGCGTGTGACGCCAGCCAGCGCTGTCACGCCGCCCACGCCACTCGAGGGCGCGATGAATACCATCGGGACGACCAAAAAGCGCCGCAACCCTGCGACGCGCTTGGCATGCCAGGTGCAAGTCTACGAGGACTGCGAAGTCGTCACGCGCTGCAAGTCGAGACGCAAGTAGGAGTACCGCCACTCTTGGCGTTCGTGTCCAGCCATACAAGGAGCCAATATATGCGACTCGATCGCGTTCTGAGCGAAGGTGAGGCGCAGGTGGCGCTTCGCAAGCTGGGGTTTGAGGTGCGCCCTGCAGTGGGGCGCCCCGGCCTCTATGACATCTCTCACCCGGCTGTAGGTGGCGCCAGCACCATGACCGTCGAGCAGTTGTGTTTCTTTGCGGAAGGCGCCGTGATAGGCGATCAACTTGCCCGAGGCGTCCCGTCTGTCATGCCAGCGTGAACGAGACTATCCCGCTATCCTTTCCCTCTTATATTCTCCTTCGGTGAGGCGCAGTAGGCGCGTTAAGCGTCCGCTGCGCCTTTGCCATATGGTTGATATTGCGTTCCGGATAACGAGGCAATGGCACTCTGCACCAGAACAGAACGTTGCCAAAGATACTGGTTCCGGGTCCACATAAGCCCATTACTTCAATGTCAGTCTTCGCATCGAAGTGGCAGCGAATCTGCAACATGTGCGCGTGTACTGTAGAGAGAGGCCGTTTCGCATCCGTAGTCATACACTTCCTTGCGTGGCACAGTGTCGCCCCAGCGCCAATCGGTAAGGACCATCGGCATGCGCACCTGATCGGAGCACCCCCTATGTTCACTATCATTCTTGAGATAGCTATCACCTTCGTGCTGATCCTCGCCAATGGCTTCTTCTCTGGCTCAGAGATCGCCGTCGTCTCGGCACGCCGCAGCCGCTTGCAGCAGCGCGCCAATTCGGGCGACCACGGAGCAGTGCAGGCGATCGATCTCGCCGAGCATCCCGACCGCTTCCTGGCGACCGTGCAGATTGGTATTACGCTTATCAGCACGATTGCGGCTGCATTCGGCGGCGCGAGGATTAGCGAGGCGCTGGCTGCCAGCCTCAACAACGTTCCCGCACTCGTGCCGGTGGCCGCACCGCTGGCCTTCGTCGTAGTAGTGGGCCTCATCACCTACTTTTCGCTGGTCTTGGGTGAGCTGGTCCCCAAGCGCTTCGCTTTGCAGCATGCAGATGAGCTCTCCGCGAGAGTTGCCCCGTTCATGACCGGACTCTCACGCGTAACCAGCCCAATCATTGCGTTGCTCTCCGCTTCCAGCAATGCGGTGTTGCGCCTCTTCAGGCAGCAGCGTAGCGATGAGGTAGCGATCACCGAGGAGGACATCCTCTACCTTACCACTATGGGCACAGCCAGCGGCACGGTCGAGGCAGGCGAGGCGCAACTCATCCGTCGCGCCTTCCGCTTCACCGATCGGGTCGTGCGCCAGGTAATGACACCGCGTGCGGACATTTTCGCGCTCGATGTCGCTACCCCAATTCCAGAGATGATCCGCCAGATGCTCGATGCCCCCTACACCCGCGTGCCGCTTTACGCGGGGACATTGGATGACCTGATCGGTATCCTCTATGTCAAAGACATGCTACGGGCACGCGAGGAGGCAGGCGCAGACGAGAAGCTTGACCTCCGGCGTATAGCCCGACCACCAATTTTTGTACTGGAACATCAACACGCCGCCGATATTCTCCCGCTGCTGCAGCATCAATCGACACATGTGGCGTTGGTCGTTGACGAGTATGGCCAGGTAACGGGGCTCATGACGCTGGAAGACGTGTTGGAGGAGCTGGTCGGCGACATTGCCGACGAATACGGAAGTCATAATGAGCACCAGGGGCCAGCGGTGTCGCGACTGGAGGATAACACCTGGATCGTGGACGGCTCCGAAGCCTATGAAAGCATTCGCGAGCAGATTGGAAACGATCTACTGCCTGCGATACCTGATGAGGAACGAGGCGAATACACATCGGTCGCGGGAATCATTCTGGCGCGCTTGGGCCGCATCCCAACGGAAGGAGATACCGTGCGACTGGGCGAAGCAATCCTTGAAGTCGTCAAAATGGATGGCCGCCGCATCGACAAAGTGCTCATCTACCCATCTCCTGAACATGACGACTCCCCGGATGCCACCGCGGAGGAAAGTCGTGAAATGTGACACAGGCTGTACATACGAGCACTGATGGGCACTACGTGCTCCATAAGCCTTCTCAGTGATGACTGCCCCTTGGCTAGATGTTCAGCAAATACCGCAGGCTTGATAGCCATCCCCTAGATCACGTGCGGACCTGATTGCGGATGCGACACGGCTGTGATATACTTATGGCAGTGTGTCCACCACTATCAGTTGGTGTGAGTGGGCATACGAATGAGTACCAACAGTACTTCACACGTCTCCTGATCGGTATGAGAACCTGGTGCAATACGCCATTATCATAGTGGCGAATAGCGCTCCCCAACCGGCGCGATGGAGGCGGAGGACGTGCTCGATACGAGCGCACAACATTAAGGGAGGATTTTACCTACTGTGGCAAACGTCGCATCAATGAAACAGTTGCTCGAAGCTGGCGTACACTTCGGGCACCAAACCCGCCGCTGGAACCCCAAAATGCGGCCGTTTATTTTTACCGCGCGCAATGGCATCCATATCCTCGACCTGCAGCAGACTGCGCAACGCCTGAACGAAGCCTATCGCTTCGTGGCGAATACTGTCGCCAATGGCGATAGCATCCTCTTCGTCGGCACCAAGAAGCAGGCTCAGGAGGCGATCCAGGAGGCAGCGCAGAGCAGCGGTCAGTTCTTTGTGAACCAGCGCTGGCTTGGCGGTATGCTGACCAACTTCGAGACGATCCAGAAGCGCATCCGCTACCTGCGCGACCTTGAAGCGCGCAAGGAGGCCGGTGAGTTCGAGCGACTGCCCAAAAAAGAGGCACAGCACCTGCAGGACGAGCTGGATCGCCTGGAGCGCACGCTCGGCGGCATCAAGACGATGCGCCGCCTGCCGGGAGCTATCTTCGTGGTAGACACGAAGAAGGAGCACACGGCAGTGCTGGAGGCGCGGCGCCTGGAGATTCCAGTGGTAGCGCTGGCCGATACGAACACGGACCCTGACGAGATGGATTATCCTATTCCCGCCAACGACGACGCGATCCGCGCGGTGAACCTGCTCTGCTCGAAGATTGCTGAGGCTGCGGCTGAGGGTCGCCGCCAGCGCGAGGCTCAAGCGAAGGACGCTGAGGAGGCGGCAGGGCGCGAGCGCCGCGTAACGGCAGACACAGTCAGCCTGGAGGAGTTTGGCGTGGAGCCTGAGGAGGCAACTCCCACTGCTGAAGCTGCCCCAGCGCCTGCTGCTGAGCAGACGCCTGCCGCGGAGCAGACGGAGGAGCCTGTGGCAAGCGAGGCATAGGCTTCAGGTCTTGCCAAGCAAGCGCTAGCATACGCTAGCGCTGACGTTTCCGCACGAGCAGGCGGAAGCAGGTTCTGTGGATCATACGCGCTGGCTGCAAATTGATACATAATACAGAGTGTGTGTATCGCACTTGCGCGTTATCAAGTCGTTTTTCACGATTTCTCGCCGGCGGATAGTCTTCCGCCGGAGCGCGCGGCGCCACCCGGGGCGCCGCGCGTTTGTGTGTCGATTTTGTGTGTCGGGCGACCGCATGCTGCATGCACGCGAGTGCGCGCGCAGCGCCGCACAAGATGGTACGATTAGAGCCGCCGGGATCTAGCATGACCGGCGGTGGGGAGGCGTGCGCTCTCGTCGGGCGCGCCGTCTCCACCCTGGATGAGGAGCACAATCGAAGACTTATGGAAGCTACAGCAAAAGACGTTGCCAAGCTGCGTGAGTTAACTGGCGCTGGGTTTGCGGATTGCAAGAAGGCGCTGGACGAAGCCAAAACATTCGACGAGGCGATCAAGATCCTGGAAGAGAAGGGTCAGAAGCGTGCGGAGAAGGTGAAGGGCCAGGAGCGCGAGACGCGCGAGGGCCTTATCACCTCATACATCCACCACGGTGGCAACCTCGGCGTTCTGCTTGAGCTGAACTGCAGCACTGATTTTGTCGCGCGCAGTGAAGACTTCAAGCAACTGGCGCGTGAGTTGGTAATGCAGATCGCCGGCACGAATCCAAAATACGTCTCGTTCGCTGATGTGCCGCAAGAGGTGCTGACGCAGATGCGCGAGACGTTTGCCAACGATCCCGAAGTGCTGAAGCGTCCTGCCGACAAGCGCGAGCAGATCGTCGAAGGCAAGATTAAGAAGCAACTCTCGGCGCAGGTGTTGCTGGAGCAGCCATGGGTCAAAGATGACAAGATCCAGGTGAGCAAGCTGGTTGACGATGTGATCCGCAAGACTGGTGAGAATATCGTCGTGCAACGCTTCACGCGCTACGCCCTGGGCGAATAGACCAGAGCAGTTGTTACCCTTTCTCGCCGGGGGAAACGTGGGCATGACCGGTCTGTTGAATACCAAACAAGGTATCGCATCGGTTGTGCCCACGCCTGGTGGCAACGACAGCGCGAGCGCGACCCGGCGTGCGTCCCAAGGTCACACCGAGCAGCAACCTTTTGACGTAACGCACGCTGAGTTTCGACGCGATTCAGATAGTGTATAGTTCATTGATGCAATATACATACAGAGCGCAAGAATCATCAGATCAGGCGCTACAGATGTTGAGCTGACAAGGCAATACGCGACGGTGAAGAGCAGGGAGACCACATGGCAGGGGCGGTGAAGTACAAGCGAGTGCTGCTCAAGTTGAGCGGTGAGGCGTTGATGGGCGAGCAGGGATATGGGATCGACGCTGCGGTGCTGCACTACCTTGCCGGCGAATTGAAGCAGGTGCATGAACTGGGTGTAGAGGTTGCCATCGTCATAGGCGGGGGTAACATCCTGCGTGGCAAAACTGCTGCTTCGGCAGGTATGGACCGGGCGCAGGCCGATTACATGGGAATGCTGGCAACCGTTATCAATGCGCTGGCCTTGCAAGATGCTATCGAGGCGAATACCGGCATCGCGACGCGCGTACAGACGGGCATTGACATGCCAGAGGTTGCCGAACCGTTCATTCGGCGGCGTGCCATTCGTCACCTGGAGAAGGGGCGGATCGTAATCCTGGCGGCAGGCACAGGCAACCCATATTTCACCACTGATACCGCCGCTGCATTGCGAGCCATCGAGCTGCACTGCGAGGTGCTGCTAAAGGCAACCAAAGTTGATGGTGTATATGACGATGACCCCATGCTCAACTCGGCTGCGCGTCGTTTCAGCGAAATCAGCTACATGCGCGCGCTAAACATGGGGCTGGCGGTGATGGATGGCGCGGCGCTCTCGCTCTGCAGAGAGAATCAGCTTCCAATCGTCGTCTTCGACATGCTCGAACGCGGGAATGTGGCCGCGATTGTGCAAGGTGAGCGGCGTGGCACCCTCGTGCATGCGATGGCCGAAGGCACAGACGCTGTATGGGCTCAGTAGCCGTCGAGCGAGTGTGTTGCCTTGCGTCATTTGGTATGCGTCGTCGCACCCGTCGCACTGGCGCGTCTGGAAGGAGTGGATTCTATGGCAGTTGACGTATTCGCCGATGTAGAGCATCGTATGAAAGGCGCCATCGAAGCGCTACAGCGCGAGCTTCAGACAATTCGCACCGGACGGGCAAATCCTGCCCTGTTGGAGCGGCTGCAGGTGGACTATTATGGAAACCCGACGCCGCTACAGAACATGGCGGCGATCCATGCTACCGATGCGCGCACGCTTACCATTCAACCCTGGGACCGCAAGGTGTTGGGCGACATCGAGAAAGCAATTCTCAAGAGTGACCTTGGCCTAACACCAACCAACGACGGCCAAGTAATTCGCATCACGATTCCGCCGCTGACCGAGGAACGCCGCAAAGATCTGGTAAAGGTCGTTCACAAGAAGGTTGACGAGGCAAAGGTCGCGGTGCGCAACATCCGGCGCGATGGACATGACCATCTACGTGATCAGGAAAAGAAGAAAGAAATCTCAGCCGACGATCTCAAGCGGAGCACTGACCGCTTGCAGAAGTTGACTGACAAATATACTGCCGACCTGGAAAAGGTGGGTCAGATGAAAGAGCAGGAGATCCTGTCGGTCTAACGCCATCTATCAAGATGGCGGGGAGCGTACGTTATCTCTGATGACGCGTATCCCAGATGTTTCTTTGGAGTAGGTGTTGCGGGGGGTGAGGCACATAGCGCGTGACCTGCCAGACCCACGATGCGGGCGAAGGTGAAACTGACATGAGCATGGCAAAGGGACGACTCAAAGGCCTCTTGAACGCGGTAGGCGCCGCCATCGACGGAGGCGCGCGCGCGCAAGAGGCTGAGCGTAGAGCTGAGTTGGCACGGCTACACTTCCAGGATGGACGCGCGATTCCACAACACATCGCCATCATCATGGATGGTAACGGGCGCTGGGCGACCAATCGCCACCTACCACGGTCGATGGGACACCATGCGGGCGTGGAAGCATTGCGACGTGCCGTCGAGCTGTGCAACGATTACTCCGTCCCCATGCTCACTGTATATGCCTTCTCTACCGAGAACTGGGGACGCCCTCAGGACGAGGTCGATGCTCTGCTACGCCTCTTCTGGGAGACGATTCGCAGCGATCTGCAACGGCTGCACGAGAATGGCGTGCGCCTGCGCCACATCGGCAGGATTGACGGTCTGCCGCCGGATATGCAGGATGCCATCCGCCACATGGAGACCCTGACGTGCGCTAACACAAAGCTGGCGCTCAACGTCTGCTTCAACTATGGCGGACGCGCGGAGATCGTGGATGCGGTGCGACAAATCGTTGCATCAGGCGTCCCCGCGGAGGAGATTTCGGAAGAAGTGATCGAGCGCCATCTCTATACGCGCGGCCTGCCCGATCCCGATCTGGTCATCCGTACGGCGGGTGAGATGCGCCTGAGCAACTACCTCATCTGGCAGCTTGCCTACGCCGAGTATTACGCGACTCCGGTGCTTTGGCCCGACTTCGGGCACGACGACTTCGTAGCGGCATTAGATGCGTTCGCGCAGCGCAAGCGCCGCTTTGGCAAGCTCGACTCACAGATCGCCGCCGAACAGGAGCAGGCAGAGAACGCGAATGGCACACAGGTAGCATCCAAGCCGCCGCTTGTGGGGAGCGCTCACTAAAAAAGACCGTGCTAAAAGGCATCGCGATGTCGTATGATCGTTGCAGCGGAGAGAAGCGCAGAGACCGCACCTCTTGCTTCATTCCCTACGCGCAAACGAATCGCACGCTGAGTTGCTGATGCGGTAGCTACCGCTGGTCGCACAAGGATACCATCACAGGCTCACGCGGAGCGACTACGGAGCGAAACCGTGAACGGTCCTGTGAGTCTTGACAACTGAGGCGTGTCTTCGAGCAAGCCTCGCCTATGGCCATGCCTCACCGATGCCGTCAGAGGTAGCCACACCTACCTGTAGCATGAATGTGCGCGGAGCGACTGCTATGGCAGAAAAAGCGTCACAAATGCCGCTCTCAGGCGCAAGTCGCTTGAAGAGAAACGAGAAGCGGGCAGATGCAAATCCTGCCTCCGACAGGGGTGCATCAGGCTCGGCGCAATGGCTCGCGGCGCTGGGGCGGCGGGCGCTCTCCGCGGTCGTGCTCATCCCTATCGTTATCGCGTTGGTCTTCTTCGGCGGCTGGGTTGCATTTGCTGCGGCTGCGCTGGCGCTCTTTATCGGCGCCTATGAGTTGCACGGCATGTTCACCCACAAAGGACTGCACCCCCTCACGTCGCTGAGTATCGTGCTGGGCCTCGATTTCCTGCTCGCCGCAATGTTCTATGCCCTGCGCCCGGATCCACTCATTCCCCTCACAATGATTGGCCTAGGGCTTAGCGCACTGATCATTATCTCGTTTGCTTGGTTGATGTTGTCGCGCAAGACTCTCGATGGCATTCTGGTGGACTGGGGGCTAACGCTGGCGGCGGCACTCTACCTTGGCTGGCCACTCGCGTTCTTCCTGCTGCTGCGCGGGTCCACGCCTGGAACGAATACACCCGGATTCTGGTGGCTACTAGCACTCTTCTTTATGGTATGGGCCAATGACACGTTTGCGCTGCTCACCGGGCATTACTTCGGGCATACCAAACTCGCACCACTCATCAGCCCGGCCAAGACATGGGAAGGCTTCTTCGGCGGACTCGTCTTCACAGTGGTTGCGGCGCTGGTCTTTACGATCGTCCTGCCCAACATCTTCTACCATCCCCTTGGCGTTCCCTGGTATCACGCGGTCATCCTGGGCATACTTGTCGCAATTGCCTCTACCGTCGGCGACCTTGCCGAATCACTGCTGAAACGCGGCACAGGAGTGAAAGATAGCGGCACCATCGTACCCGGACATGGCGGCATCCTCGACCGCATGGACAGCCTGCTCTTCGCCGTCCTCGTCGTCTTCTTCTACGCCGCCTTCCTGCATGCCATCACGCTGTAATGCTGTGTGGCATTCCCTCCGCTAGTCGCGTTTATCTGCCGACAGCTTGTAGAACTTGATCGACTTGCTCATGATCGATCGCGGAGACATTGCGAATGTCGAGTACCACTTTAATCGTTTGATGCTCGGCTTTGTCGCGGGCGGTCTCGACGGCACGCCGCACTTCACGCAGCGAGAAGCGGTGGGTAATGAGCCGCTGGGGAGTGAGCCGTCCTTCGCGGATGAGCGCGGCGGTGAGTGCGAAGGTGGAGACGCGGCCGCCGTTGTCGCCGCCCCAGGTGGCAAGGCCCGCGATTCCCGGCCAGTTTTCCGTGCCATGTCCGGTGGCCCCGAGCCAGGTGATTTCCTCGTGCCAAATGGGAGTGAAGTCAAGTTGCATAGGGGCCAGGCGCATCCCCACCTGCACGACAGTTCCGCCTGCTCGGGCCCAGTGGATGGCATTTTGCATGGTAGTCGCAGTGCCAACGGTATCGTAGATCACGTCAAAGCCACCAATGAGCAGATCGGAGCCGAGGCGGCGGCGGAAGTGGCGCGCACCCGTCAGCCGCGCGACGCCAGCGGCGCCGTCCGCGGAATAAAGCATGCGTGTGGCGCCCATGCGTGTCGCCATCTCAACCTGGAACGGATACCGTGCCAGAGCAGTAATATTGGCATTCGGAGAGAGGGCGCGAAGCGCCTGAATGGTCAGCAGGCCAAGTGTGCCCGCGCCGATGACGAGCACGCTCTCGCCAGGCTGCGGCTGGTGACGCAAGGCAGCATGCACAGCAAGCGCGCAGGGCTCCAGCAGAGCAGCCTGCTCATCGGTGAGGCTGTCAGGCACGAGGAAAAGCTGGCGCTCGTGCAAGATCATCTCGTCTCCCCACCCGCCGCCGATGGGCTGTGGGCCGGGCAGATAACGATTCTCACAGAGGCTATAGTTACCGCTGGCGCAGTGACGGCAGGGCGGCTCGATGTCACGGGTGGCACAGCATTGATCAAGCTGGTAGGAGACGCGATCGCCTACTCGCAAAAACTCGACATCCGGCCCAACATCAATCACCTCGCCGCTCACTTCGCGACCCAAATAGATGCGCGGCTGACGTGGGAGAGCCATCAAAGCGATGCGTGGATCGGTGTGGAGTAATACCTGCGCAACATCAGCGCCAGAGATGCCCGCCACGCTGTTGCGCACCTTCACCCAGCGTCTTCCCGGCAACCGCGGACGGCCGAGTTGGCGCGCGCGCAATGGTGCTAGCGGCCCGAAGTAAACGCGGCGCGAGAGTGCTCCCAATGCGCGAGTGCTAACAACCCGCACTGGATTCGTATCGAGGTACACACTCCACATAGCCGCGACCATCCCTCCTGACTCTGAGGCGCGTGGTAATATGCCATGCGCCGCGCCGTGACTCACATGGCAGCTTGCAGTGTAGCATGGCTGCCTGTGTGACGCAAGCGCTCTCATTCGTCGGGATGAGACGATAACTGAGCAGATTTCTGACATGAAGGGTTAAAGCTTCTCGCGTACAGTGGATGAGGATCTGAGAAGGGTATGGGTGTGTTGCACACGTACAGAGATGAATGGGAGTCTCCAGATGCCATCGCCGGTTCCAGCACTCCTGAGCTATCTGTTCGGGGACTGGGGTGAGTCTTCACCAGAGCTACGGAAGCGTTGCGAGGACTGGTGCGTGTCATCGCCGCGCTTCTGCACATTCGCAGAAACGCATCGAGACAAGATTCGCAAAAAGATCCGCACAAGTCACGGCGTAGAAGGCCTGCGCGACCTCCACCTTGAGCTTGACATCGCTCATCGCTTGCTGCGCGAACGTAAGCTCGCGATCACCTACGAGGCGTACGCAGCGGAGAAAGTGCGCGGCCCAGACTTTACGGTAAGCTATACGACTCGCTGCACCTTCAATGTCGAAGTGCGCCGATTCCGCAGGCCGCCCACGCCTGCCAGGTGGTCTGACGTGCTCTGCGACAAGCTACGGCAGTTACCGCCGAGCAGTGCAAGCCTTGTAGTGGTCGGGACAGACGGTAGCGCTGTGGAGTTTGATATCGGTCAGGCGATGAACCACATGCGGGCGCTGGCCGAACGCAAGGATGCCGCTTTCTTCGCACGTGGCGGTTTCACCAGCGCTTCGGATTTCTTCCGTGTGTTCTATCGTTTGAGTGGCGTCATGCTGCTCTCCGACTGGGAGACACTGGAGAAATGCCGCCTCGACACCTGGGTCAACGCGCAGGCGAGGCATCCCATCGCGCCGGATGTGCTCACGGCTGTCGTTCGGGCTATGGCGCCTATCGCGGCATAAGGAAGAGAACAAAAGATGCCTCCGCTCGCCACAAGACGCTGCGAGCGGAGGCATCTCAGACGATACGCCCTTAGAGATCAGCCAGGACTTCATCCGGCTCTTTGCGGCGGCCAAGGAAGATCGGCGTATCGAGCTTGGTGTAGCGGCGCACCTCAACCTTGCGCAACGACTCCATCATATGGCACAACTCGGCGGGATCATCCGACTCGTTGGCGAGGATGAACTCATAGTCACCCAGGCCAAAGGCATCGACGGTGTTCGAGAGCACCCCGCCGCCCTCCTCGGCCTCGGCAGTCGCGGCAGTCGCTGCCGCCGCGCTGTGTCCTTCGCCCGACGCGCCTTTGCCATTGTGGTCGTGCTCGGTTTCCGCGACGATCTTCTCGCGCGGCACAGCGTAGCGGCGACCAACGACGCCATGCTCGGCCATCAGCTCGCGCCGCTGCTCAAAGGGCAGCAGATACCACTCAGTCGTCTTGACGAAAGGGTAGACGCTGACATAGTTCTTAGGCTCGGCATTGAGCATGAATGCGGCCTGATGGCCGGGATCATAGCGTGCTGCAGTGACGACGCCGATGTAGGTCTGTCTGGTCGTGAGGTAGCGACCCAGACCGCTCTTGCGCAGATTGACGGCAAGGCGCTGGATGTCATCGAGGTCGGGTCCGATGACCCAGAGCATGAGATCGACATCCTCGCGCAGCCCAACGAGCGAATAAGAGCCACGCAGCTTGACACCGGTGGGGCGCTGCTCTAGCACGGAGAGGAACTCCGCCTTGGCCTGACGCTGCTCGCCATCGGGTAAGCGGCGGAAGGCAGGATCAACCTGATAGAGCCAGTAAGCAGTGTATGTATTTGAGGACGATGTAGCAGTCTGTGTCATAAGAAATCTCCACCCGGGCGGGCATGATCGCCTGCAGATGCTGCGCTCACTAACACGGGTGCAGCTGGAGCATGGCGATGTCTACGTGCGTTATCACGTACTATCACGAAAATTGTACCACCTCGCTGAATGGGTGAGCCATGCCGACGACGCGGATAGCGGGAGCAGTCAGGCACAGCCACTTGCGCCCGGCATGCTGCAGCCGCTACAATGGCGGCGATGATGAGAACATTTTTCACACGGACTACCACGCGCCAGTTGTGGAATGGACGCAACGATAGACAATTGAGAACCCAGAGGCAGGCTCTCGCTCCCGCTGGTTCGCGGAGATGGCTGAGCATGGCACTCTTCGTCGCGTGTGTGACGGCGCTGCTGGCGGGCTGCAGTGTGCAGGGCGGCGGTGACGAGCTTGCCTTCCTGCGTGGGGGAGCGCTATGGGTAGCGCGCGCCGATGGCTCGCACGCCCGCGAGTTGGTCGCGGGCAACGTGGTAGGCTACGCCTGGGCGCCGAACCACCAGGAGTTGATCGCGCGCTACGCACCGAGTGGCGCGCAGGCGCCACCGGCAGGCAGCACACGCGGCGCGCCAGCAGCACGCGGCAATCTGGTGGCGGTAAGCATCAACGGCGGCTATCCGTTGCAGATCACATCTGCGGATTCAGCGCTGGAACGAGGCGACGCCTGGTGGAATGCCGCCAGCAACCGTGTCGTCTACAGCGAGCAATTCGCAAATACGCCTGGGATACCAATCTATGTCGTCTCGCAGATCGATCAGCCGGCAGGCATTGCGCGCAAGACGCTGCTCGATGCTGCCAGTGTGCCAGTGCTATCACCCGATGGAGCGCGCGTGGCGGTGATCGACCCGGAGAGCAATCTCCGCCTGGGCGCACCCTCAGCTACAGGCACTGTGATTGCAAGTGGAGTGGCGTTGCGGCTGCCAGAGACGAATAGGCCGTCGCATCTACTCTGGCAGCCCCAGCACGACGCGTTGCTCTATCCAGTGGCAAGTGACGGCGCAGGGGCGGACCTCACGCTGCGCGACCTGCACGGCAGCACCCACGTGCTCGTAAACCATATGGCACACCTGCTCGATGGCGCTTTCTCGCCAGACGGCGCCTTGCTGATAGTGCATACGACAGAGAGCCTGGCGGTATTCGATAGTAGTGGGGCGCAGCAGTTTTCCTGGGATGAGAGCGATCCTTTGGCATTGGTTTGGTGGTCGCCAGATAGCAAACGGCTGCTCGTCCAGGATACCAATGGGCTGACGCTGGTGGATGTGACGCGCAAAGTGGTGACGCCGCTGCTAATCTATCGCTCCCCACTGCCAGCACAATCGGTCGATCCGTCAGACTCATGGCATCCGGCGACGGGCAGCCCGTGGAGTCCCGACGGGTCACGCATTGTCTTCGCATGCGAGAGCGGCGCAAGCTGGCGCGGCAAGGCGCTACCCGCGCCGAAAGGCAGCGGTGTTGGCCTGTATGTTGCAGCGGTGACGGATGCTGGCGGGGATACGCCAGCGCTCATAGACAGTCATGCGGATAGTGCACCAAGCTGGAGCTCACCCGATCCATCGAGCGCCTTTTTGATGAGCGCGTGACGCATACGAGTAGATGTGGCAGTTGATACGCAGTTGCTACAAGGAGCATTACCGATGGCACATGATATTGGACGCGCCGACGAAGCAGATCTGGACGAGCGCGGCGAAGATGAGGATTTCGATCCCAAAGAATATGACACGATGGTGGAGTTGGAGCGCCTGGAGAGCATTGAAGAGGAGATGCAGGAACTGGGCGTCACCACGCTGGATGATGTGCGCCGCCGCATCGCTGATCTGCACCGTGAGCTCGACGAAGACTAGGTAGAGCAAGCATCAACTACGGACCAAGCCTCTGCCCTCCCTCCATGTCGGAGACGGGACAGAGGCTGTTATTTTGTATGCTCCATGGATGGGCACGCCACGCGCAGATCGCGGAGTGGTAGATGTAGGTCAGCGCGTCGCGACTAGTGCGCACTGACCTGCAAGGGCCCTTGCAGGGTGCGGGCGACCTCATAGGGATCGCACGCAATCACGCTGCTGCCAAATAGTTCCAGCGCGGCGACATCCACTGTCGGTGAGAGTGGGTTGCCACGGTCCACAAAGCGGGCAATGAGCGGAAAGCTAGACCAAGAGCCATTGGCAGGCTGTGGGGTTGCCAGAGGTGGGCCATAAGCGACGACGTTGAATGCCCGCACACCCATCTCCTCAAGCGCGGTCTGGATGGTTGAGGTCAGCGTCTCGGCAAGGCCGCCTAACTCTGCGGGATCAAGGCGACCATCATGATACGTAGGCGCGATCAGGACTACTTCACGCTCCTTCACCGGCGTCAGTGATGCAAAACGCTCGACTTTGCCTCCACTCGCCACACTCGCAGCCTCAGCATCATCGTCGCTCTCATGCACATCATCCACTGTCAGGCCGAGCACGCGATGCGCCTCGACAAGATCGGCAAAATAGTCTCCGCCGGTTTCGGCGCGATAGCGCTCAGCTGCCGCATGCAGGAGCGCGACGCGAGCATGCGCCATCTCGCGACTGAGTGTCATCTGCACGTGTCCGTGCACGAGAGACGCACCAGCGCGCCAGAGGCAATTCCACAGGAGGAAGAGATAAATCGCTTGCCGGTCGGCGCTGTGCGCTCGGTCGGCCCATTCGCCGGCAACGGACAGGATATCCTCCACCAGCGGCGCGTCGATATCCAGCGGATCGTGTCGGTCGAAGATACCGACGCCGTGCCAGCCGTCGGCCTTGGCGACATTGCTGGCGGTGATCACATGCCGCCCACGCACCCGTCCAAAGGCGTCCGCCGGTGTATGATGCTCGGGGTCACAGAAATCGTCGCCACGTGCCCGCTCGATACGCTCGTGCAGCTCGGCATCGGCAACTGGCGCACTCTGGCTCGTGCCACTGCTTGGCCTGCGTGATCGCAGAGCGTTGAACATCGCGCCTTCATAGGTCCAGCGATTGGTCACACGCACCACACGCTGGTGGCGCACAGCGCCGACCGAGCCAAACGTACGCTCCAGCCAGGGCGTCATCTCGACAGGCGGCACCACCTCACCCTCGGTGGCCACCACCTGGAAGATGCGCTCCACGAGCGCGCGCTCACGCCCCGGCAACGCGGCGATTATCTCCGGCAACGCATCGATCCGCTTCTCCGCCTCCGGCACTGCTGCCTCCTCCTCACTATAACGCATGCAAGTTGCCTGCACACGCACGCATCATACTATCTTTTCATGCGTTGCGCGAGGATGTGATGCGCTGCAGCTCCTGTGCCCTGCGGTAGAGTGCAACGTACTGCTCGGCAGAGGCGTCCCAGGAATAATCGGCGAGCATGGCGCGCTGCATCAGGTCTTGCCAGACCTGGGGAAACTTGTAGACCTCGATAGCGCGCACAATCGCCGCGAAAAGATGGAAGGGATCGTAGCGCACGAAGCTGAAACCATTGCCCTCGTTTGTCACCGGATCAAATTCTTTGACGGTGTCGGCAAGGCCGCCGGTACGGTGCACCACAGGGATGCTGCCGTAGCGCATCGCCAGCATTTGCGTAAGGCCACACGGCTCGAAGCGCGAAGGCATCAGCAACATATCCGAGCCGGCATAGATGCGCTGGCTCATCTCGACATTGAAGGTAAGGTTGACCGAGACCTGTTGCGGATAACGCGCGGCGAGTCGCTGGAACATGGAATGATAGTGCTGATCGCCGGTGCCGGAGACGACGAGCTGCACCCCCTGCTCGATAAGTGGGACGGCGATCTGGTCGAGCAGATCGAAGCCCTTTTGGTCGGTGAGGCGCGAGATAATGCCCAGTACAGGGACACGCTCGTTGACGGGGAGGCGCGTCTGCTCTTGGAGGGCGCGCTTATTGGCCGGGCGATCCTCCAGGGAGAAGGCATCATAGTGTGAGGCGATGTGCGTATCAGCCGCAGGATCGAACTCCACAGTATCTACGCCGTTGAGAATCCCATAGAGACGGTCTTTGCGCTCGCGCAGAACAGGATCGAGCCGCTCGCCAAACTCCGGAGTAAGTATCTCGCGAGCATAGCGCGGGCTAACGGTGTTGACAGCATCGGCAAAGATAATACCGCGCCCCATGAGATCGACGACGTTTGCTAGCTCCGGCACCTCAGGGTACAAAAAGCCCTCTTCGGCCACGCCCGCAACTTCGAGAATGCGATAACCGAAAATGCCCTGATAGGCGAGGTTGTGAATGGTGTAGACTGAGGCGGTCTTGCCAAGGTAAGGATCATCGCGGTAGACGGTCTTCGTCCAATTAGGGATAATGGCAGTATGCCAGTCGTGGCAGTGAACGACATCCGGCGCCCATTCGATACTGCGGGCGAATTCCAGGGCGGCGCGGCAGAACAGGATGAATCGCTCGCCATCGTCATTGTAGCCATAGAGCTTTTCACGCTGGAAATAATGTTCGGAGTCTATGAAGTAGAACGGGACATCTTGACCGGGAGGCGCTTCGAGGACATTGACCAATTCGGTTGATTGGTTCATGGGGATGGGTAGATCAGAGATGACAGTGCGCAGATGCCAGCGCTCCGTGTCGACACTCTTGTAGCGCGGCAACACCACGCGGACATCATGGCCGAGACGGCGGAGTGCGCGTGGCAGCGCGCCGATAATATCGGCAAGACCGCCAGTCTTGACATAGGGAACACCTTCGGACGCGACTATCAGGATGCGCAACGCGGGACCACGCAGTGCCTCTTCGACATTGAGTGGGGCAGACGTAGGCGCAGTATCGAGTTCATGGGGTTTGCCTGGCAACATCCGTTCATCATCAGGTAGGAGCATCGAGGCCGTCTGATAGGCGGGAAAACCAACACCAGCGGACGCCGGCACGGTCTGAGACATGCTACATTCCCCCCTTGCGAGCACAGATCCAACACAGAGATGGTGTTCAAGTGAGACACGTCGTGCTGCTGAGTCAGAGTCGCCGCGAAACAGCCTGCGGCACGCCGAAAGCTATGGTGTCGATAATTGCACCGGCGCAACGCGATCGTCCTTGAGCTCATCCTCCTTTCCCCTGAGCCTCGTGCGCCAGGAGCAAGGAATACCCTTCCTCTGTCCGGCACGGCCACCAGCCCATCGGCGGAGAGGATGGTACACACCAGTATATCAGGAACACTCGAATTGCTGCCAGGTCGCGCCTACCGTGATAGCCAGATGGGGAACTACGACTGGACATGGAGCGAAAGCCCGAGCCACTCTACCAAGAAGGGTCCGGCAACACCTCTGTTGCCGGACCCTCGTGTGATCCTCACGTGATATGGAGAGCGCGCTACCGTCAGCGGGTGACGACGAAGCTTGAGGGCGCTTGTCCGTTGCCATTGGCCCCGGCTAGCACTACCTCACCTGGAGCGTCCGGGCCAGCGACGGAGTAGGCGAATGCTCCGACACTTGCCGCAATGAACGCGGCGACGACCAGCTCAGGATAGGCCTGAGGCAACGTGTAAATGACAATGCCAAAAGCAGCGCTCACTGCGGCTACGGCGACGATGGCAATGACCCAGCGGATGGCTTGCGCTCGCAGCGCACCGATGAGGGCGGCTGCGAAACCGACGACCTCGAAACAGATGCCGGCGAGGAAGACTGCATGGCCGCCCTCCATCGCGTCAATACCCTCTTGCAGCACGTCGTGGTGGAAGCCCTGAATCGCGCCGACCATCTGGAGCGCGACGGCGATCAGCAGCGTCCACAAGACGAACTTGCGCAGCGTGCTCATCGGGCG
>DASVOW010000489.1:0-8225 GCA_036383155.1 Ktedonobacterales bacterium | reverse complement strand
AGTCGCCGTTGTCACCAGAGCAGCCAGCGGCATCGGACGGGCGCGAACGAGGGCGGCGTACCAAGCGGGAACGTGCAGCGAGCGGGCCAGGTAGGCAATACCCCTACCTGTGCTGGCGCGCGTAAGGAGATGATACGAACTGGGGGCCCAGGATGCGCTCAGTGGATACGCCCGGCGATACCCGCAGGGGAACGGAGGACGAGCATGAACGCGCCCGCCGAGCGGCCCGACGAACACGGGCCGCTGTTGAGCCAGCTCAAGGGCTCCTTCACCTCGATCTATCTGACGGTCCTCAGCATCGTCCAGGCCGTCGCCCTGGGGGAATTGGCGAGGGTGGTCGCCGACGACTACCCCCGGTTCACGCCGGTGCAGTGGGCCCTCGTCCTGCTGACATTCCTCATTCTGATCATCATCTGGAACCACGTGACCACCGACGCCATGACCTGGGTCTGGATCCCCGACGTGCGCGATTCGGTGATCCCCTTCCTGCTCGGGGCGTTCGAGCTCTACCAGGCGCATGCGATCGTCATCGGCCTGGGCCCGTGGCTCTTCGGCATGGTCGCGGGGGCCACGCTCGCCGTGCTGGAATTCTTCCACGTGGGTCACCAGGTGCGGCTGGAGGCCGAGAACGCCGAGGTGCTCCGCCTCTTCCGGAGTCGTAGCTGGTCCGACCTGCGGCAAGGCGTCGCGGGCATCGGCCTCTTCTTCGCCCTGGGCATGGCGAGCGTCGCTGCCGGCGTCGACCGAGCGGCCGACCCGCCCCCGCTTGGTGCCATCGGGGCCGCCTTGCCCTGGGTCGCCGTGCTCCTCACTGGTCTGTGGCTGGGCGGCTACCTGCTGCGTACGACACTCTATTGGCACGCGCTCGTGGCGTTGGCGCGCAGTGGCAGGTTGCCAGCCGACACACCGCTCAGCCGGCTCGTTGGCCTGCCGCTGCGCTGAGACCCCATCGAGATCAGCCCAGCATCTGGGCACCCGCTTGCTCCAGGATGGGGAGATGGGATGTCCTGGCCTTGTCTTCCATGCGGGATCGCGCCGACCGCTTCCGCCCTTCCCAAACACACTCTGAGACGTTGTTTACCATTATCGTGCAAAATGCCTTCCCCTCAGAGCGCATCGGGCAGGTCACCGTGACGCTCAATTTTTTTCGTGAGATCGGAGGGACTGTCGGGCTGGCGGTGCTCGGGTCCGTGATGACCAGCCATTTCCAGGAGCAGTTTCTGCTGAACCTGCCACCTGCGCTCAAGCAGCACATCCCGCCCGCTCAACTTGCGCAGTTGGAAAATCCTCAACTGCTCCTCTCCCCTGATGCTGTGGCCCGCGTACGCGATGGATTCGCGGCTCTTGGGCCGATGGGCATGGACTTCTTCCAGCAGCTCATGGCGGCAATCCATGTGAGCCTCGCGGCGGCCGTTGCCAAGGGATTTCTCGCCGGGACGTTTCTCATCGCGATTGGGTTCTTCGCGACATTCTTCTTGCGTGAGATTCCCCTCCGCAAGGGTAACCGTGGAGAGCCAGAGGCATAAGTGAGGGGGTGGAGGCAAAGAAGGACATACGGCCATGGCCGTAGCCATGGCTCCCCATGGTCCTACCACTGAAGGAGCGCGACGTGTTTGGAGCTTGATGCCTCATGACTAATTAGGGGCATGTTCGGGAACCCTCAAAAGCATGTGAGGCAGTTGAGAGCCACGCGCACACCACCCGGCAGTTCCAACATGATCCCCGCATCAGTGAGCCAAGCCGATAAGTGGCACGCCGGGGCTCACCACGGGAAACCACCCACCCGGCGTACCAGCACAGGATCTGCCGCAGTCACTCCGCGTCTGATGGCGGACTGGGGGTGTTGCCGTTGAGCGCCCGCACGACTTCGCCGACAAAGCGCTCCTCGGGCAGCGCGCCCTCGAACGAGACGCGGTCGTTGACGACGGTCTTGGGCACGCCATAGATCTGGTAACGCTGCATTAACTCTGGGAACTCGCTGACCTCCACGACGTCGCCGGTCACGTGTTCGTTCAGCATCGCAAGCTTGTGGGCCAACCTGGCCGCTCTAGGGCAGTAGGGTCACGTTGGGGTGACGAAGACCTGGATGCGCACATCCTGATCGACGTGGCCGAGCGCTTCAGCCGTCTGCTCGGAGACGTCCACCTCGCCTGTGGAGGCGTCGATGAGGTCTTCGATCAGCGTCGCGAACTCGTAGCCAGCCGGGATGCCAAAGTAGCGCATGCGGCCCTTGTTCTTCCCCTCGAGCACGAACGCCGGAATCCGCTCGATGCCCATGCTCGCCGCCTCGTCGCTGTCCGTGACGAAGTCTTTGACGACCAGGTGGATGTGGTCCGAGAGCTCGGCCACTTCCTCCAGCAACTCGCGGGTCTCCTTGCAGGACACACACTCCATGCCCGGCACGATGAGGATGGACTCGTGTTGGGTGAAGTACGTGATGGTGACGTCGCCCGTCAGTTTCTGAGCGAACACGTCGCGCAGCTTCTGACGGTCTTTCTCGGGAATCATCGGCATGGGTCCACTTCCTTCTGTACTCGTCTGGGCGGTTGCTCGTGGTGATCCCACTCAGCGGTGGACCGCTGGCCGGAAGACGGGTGGGATAGCGCCCGGGAGCCGCACCGCGCTCCCAATAGACCTCCGCATATTCTACGCCGGGAATGCGCCCGAACTTGCGGTCCTCGGCTTCATAGAGCGACAGCAGACGCTCTCCTTCCTGCTGGAAGATGGAGGTGTAGGTGACAAGGGCGCGGCGCTGGCCACCGCAGACAGCACTCACGGCAACGGCAACGGTAACGGCAACGGCAACGGCGACCTCCGCCCAGGACGGCCGGATACCTGTGGATACCTGCACGAAGTTGTAGTGGTGGGAGCTGGGAATTAGCGGTCTTCTTCGTAGTTCTCGTCGAAGAGGCCGGGGATGGGGTCCACCAGGATGATGCCCTGGGCGAGATCGATCTGCTTGACGAAGGATTTGACGACCGGCAGCAGCACTTCTTTGCCCTGGGTGTCGCGGATGACGAATAGCTCGCTGGCGCCGGTGGATACGACGTCTGTGACGACGCCCAGCGGCTGCCCGTTGACGTGCTGCACGCGCAAGCCGACGACATCGTGGAGGTAGAACTGGTCTTCTTGCAGGGGGGTAAGCTCGCTGGCCGGTATCCATACCTGCTCGCCGCGCAACTGCTCGGCGGCGTCTACATCTGTTATGCCAGCGAGGCGCAGGAGCACGAGCTGCTTGTGCATGTGCGCCTGCTCGACGCGATATAGCACACGCTTGTCGCCAACATAGATGGTCGGGGTGCGCTCGAAGCGCTCGGGGAAGTCGGTGAGGGGACGCAGCTTTACTTCACCGTGAATGCCAAACGGCCCGACAAACTCGCCGACAACTATCCATTCCTCGTCTGTAGGGTGCGGCTCCGAGGAGGCGAGGGTATTCGCGCTGTCTGCGTCGCTATTGTTGTTCTGGTCGCGGCTCGCGGTCATCGATCTCCAGCCCTACATGACGTTTGCCTTGCAGTGCCCCCGCTGCACGCATGAGCGTGCGCATCGACTTGGCGACACGTCCCTGGCGCCCGATCACCTTGCCGAGATCGGGCCCACTGACGTGCAGCCCGATCACTGTCGCGTAGCGATCATCGCGGATGGTACGAATTTGCACCCCATCGGGATCGTCAACGAGATTGCGGGCGATGAATTCGATCAACCCATCCATGCTCTATACTCCGAATGTGCGCCAGGCTGACGGACTGCACCCTCGCCAGCCTGGGCCGGAAGCGATGTTACTTCTTGGCCGGCTTCTTGGCGGGCTCGGCGGCGCTGGTAGCAGCGGCTGTGGCCCGCTCGGGGCGGCTGACGATGCCACTGCGGATGAGCAACGACTGCACCGACTCGGTGGGCTGAGCGCCGACGCTGAGCCAGTGACGCGCGCGGTCGCCGTCGATGTTGATGGTCGAAGGATCAGTCAGCGGATTGTACCAGCCGATGTTCTCGATAATGCGGCCGTCGCGTGGTGATTGCGCCTCAGCTACGACCACGCGATAACTCGGCGCCCCCTTCATACCTACGCGCATGAGGCGAATCTTTACCATGTCAGGAATAGTCCTCCGTGCTCCAGCGGCACTGCTTTTGTGTATCTGCTATCTGCCGCAGTTTGCGGCGTTAAGTGTGGCAAAAGCCCGACACTCCTCCGCGCCGGGCAAGCCTAACTAGCATAACATGCGAAGCCATACCCTGTCAACGCGGCAGATGGCCTATCTCTAGGGTGTCGTCGTGGCGTCGATCTTCATGGGCGTGAAGACTTGATAACCAGTTTGCGGTGAATAGTTGAAGTCGCCGCTACAGCCTGCGCCGCTGAGCCAGTATTGCCAGATAACGGCAGCCTGACCGGCGAACGTCTCTTTGCCGACCGCGTCTTGCCAGTATTGGGCGACCGGCGTGAGTGTGTCGCAGTCCTTGGCACAAGGCGCACACATCGAGTTGGCATATTGGCCACCGGCAACCCAGTAGACAAATGGAACGGCGGGCACATAGTCCGGGGGGAACCAATGATCGCGGTTGTTGTTATTGATGTAGACACCCGGCACATAGTTGGCCTGCGCGATCGTCGTCAGAAAGCCATCCAGCAGCGCCGCGTTCTGCTCCGGCGTGGCAGGATCACCCCAGCCGTCGAATCCGGCCTCGACGTCGGCGAAGATGGTATATCCGCCGACGCCCGGCGTATTCTTCCATGCATCGAGCGCGGCCTGCGCCTGCTGCTGGCCGTAGGCAAACGGATCACCCCCGGCGAGGTTTGGGCCGGAGACCCCCCAATAACCATGTGTGAACACGTCGCCTACATAGGCGGAGGTATGCTTGTTGAAGCAGTTGATACCGTAGTTCGTGGCCCCCAGCTCGGCAATGTAGAATTGGAGAGGCATCGCCTCCGCTGAGCCGGCAGCGGGTGTCGTGCAACCATCGACGCCGAAATAGCCGACGATCGACCGCGAGCCCTGGAGTGAGGCAAACTGGCCGGGCGTAGCCCTGGCTGTCGCAGTGGTAAGCAAATTGCCTGTAGCGACAGCGGCGCCCGCCGCCAACGCGACTGCTGCGAAACGCACAAAACCCCGGCGCGACAGGCCAGAGGTAGCGCCTGCGCGGGCGATCTCGGCGCTAGTGGCGCCGTGCTCACGCGCAAGCTGGAGATAGCCGACGGCACAACCGTCGCACCCCTCGTCGTATTTCTTCAGCGCGGTTTTGATCGCCTGCTCGCGAATCTCCGTAGAGGCACGAAAGCGCACGATCCCCATAGCTCCCCTCCCATCCACACATCCACCCACACATTGCGGGGTAGCGCTCTGCGACGAGGCGATGGTAACACAAGCTCGCAGCTTTACCTAGGAACTAGCCAGAAAGTACAAGTAACGTGGTTTGTTATGTAGCAAACTGCCGTTCGGCGACGTGAAGCATTTTGTCGCTGGGGGTGCTTGCACATCTGCCATTCGTTCTCTGTGTCTGCCTGGCGTGTGTACGAAGCAGGTGAGCAGAAAGTTGTATGTGGGCTTGGGAGCGGGATCGCGCTGCCCGCCTGCACATGCGCCGTCGAATGGCAGACATACTGCAAGAGCAGACACGACGAGATGCCGGGTATGAGTGGAGAGCACCAGGTAGGGGTACTCTGCTGGCGTCAGTGCGAGAAGATATCGCGGCTGGTTTCCTGTCATATGCGCATGCTGGCATCTTGTGTGACTCCACAATGATGTGAAATCACGATCCTGGAGTGGCAATCCAGATGCACTATCGGCATGCGCTCTGGTCTGGATGTGTGGATACAGCAAGCGCCAGCGCCGTGCATGGCGTAGAAGTGGATTGCGACCACTGCCGGGAGACTCGGACGGTTCCAGGGCCTACTGGAGGACCTCTATGACCTGCCGCGCCGTCTCCGCGAATGCCTGGGCCACGGCTGACTCGGGCGCCGCGATCACAATGGGGAGCCCCTGGTCGCCACTCACAGCAGTCCTGGGGTCGAGTGGGATGCTGCCGAGCAATCGAATCTCATCGAGACGTGTTCCAACACTGCGGCCGGCCGGGAACACATCTATCCGCTCACCGCAGTGAGGGCAGATGAATCCAGCCATATTCTCCACTAGCCCAAGCACGGGGATGCCAACCTGCTGGAACATGCCCAGGGCTTTGGCTGCATCGAGGCGCGCAACATCCTGCGGTGTGCTCACCAGGACCGCGCCGTCCAGCATCAGCTCGCGGCAGAGCGTCGCCTGCGGCTCGCCCGTGCCCGGTGGTAGGTCGATGATCAGATACTCAGCATCGCCCCACTGCGTGATCTGCAGCAGGTTGCGGATTAACACGCCCAAGACGTCGGGCATCGGCGCCACCGGCTGTTCCTCGCCAATGAAGAAGCCAACCGACATCACCGCCACACCATAGCGCTCCAGCGGCTGCAGCATCTGTTCAGGCGGGAGCTTGCCCCGCTGGCCTAGCGGCAGTGTCGCAGACCAACCCTGACTGGCACTGTGCTTGCGCACACCCAGCATGAGCGGCACGCTCGGCCCATAGGCGTCGGCGTCAAGCAAGCCGACGCGCAAGCCACGTTGCGCGAGGGCAAGCGCCAGATTCACGCTCACGGTGGACTTGCCAACTCCGCCTTTGCCACTGCCGACCACCAGGGTCTTGCCTACCCCTTCCACTCGCGCCCGCTCGCGCTGCGGCCACCTCATCCTGCTCCCGCCTTTCGCTCCACCCGCTCCAGTCGCTCCACGCTGCTCAGGTCGCCGTGGCCAGCCACGCGGACGACCGCCTGCCCCATCTGGCCGAGCGCGCTCGATCACCAGAGCAAGGCTCCGCTCGTGTACGGAGCCCGGTTCATCTGGTGACAGTGTACACGATCCATCCATCTGGTCGACTCGTAATTCCCGAGCCTTGCCGGTGTAAAGGGCCAGGAGAGTAGCGTGCATCAGGCCAGTTGGCATACATACTGCACGATCAGGTGGCATGAGACGCGAGGCGTGAGATGTGAGATGTGAGCGATAGGCAGGGGTAACGACGTGATGGCACAGCCGGGGACAGGCAACGATACAGGCACGCGCATTCTGATGGTGGCGACTGAGGCGGTTCCATTTGCCAAGGAGGGCGGCGTCGCCGATGTGATCGGAAGCTTGCCCAAGGAGTTGGCGACGCTTGGGCACGACGTGCGCATCTTCCTGCCGCGCTACGGGACCATCGATCTCGACCGCTGGGGCGCGAAGCAGAGCGGCATCGAGCGGACGATTGCCCTGGGCGACTCATATCAGCACATCCGCATCTGGCACGCGCCACTGCCCGATTCGCCGGTGCAGGTGTATTTTGTCGACAACGAGGCACTCTTTGGCCAGCACAAGCGGCTCTATCTCGGGCAGGATCAGCGCGACGAACAGCGCCGCTTTATCCTCCTGTGCAAGGGATTGCTCGAGGCACTGCCGGAGCTTGGCTTCGCGCCGGACATCTTCCATCTGCACGACTGGCAGGCCGCGCCGTGCGCGGCCTACCTGCGCACGAGCTATCGCCATCTGCTGCGTCGCGGGCAGGCGCGCATCGTCTACACCGTGCACAATCTGCAGTATCAGGGGCGCTGGGATCCCAGCATCCTCTACGACGCGGGGCTGGATCGCTCACAGGTGTTCGTGCCGCAGGGGCTGGAGTATTGGGGCGACGTCAACTGGATGAAGGGCGGCATCAACTACACCGACGTGGTGACCACGGTCTCACGCCGCTATGCCGAGGAGATCCAGACGCTCGATCAGGGCTGGGGGCTCGACGAGGTGCTGTTCCAGCGCCACAGTCGGGTGTTTGGGATTGCCAACGGCATCGATTGGGACGAATGGAATCCCGCGACCGACCCCAACCTCGTCGCGCGCTACACTGCAGAGAACGCGATTGAGGCGAAGGCCCGCAACCGCTCGGCGCTGCGCGAGGAATTTGGCTTGCCTGATATAGCAGACGTGCCGCTGGTGGGTGTCGTCAGCCGCCTCGTCGATCAGAAGGGCTTTGATCTGGTGGCCGAGCTTGCCGACACGTTGGGCGAGATGCCACTGCAACTAGTCGTGCTGGGGACAGGGCAGCCGCGCTACGAGCAGCTATTCCGCGATCTCTCGGAGCGCACCAGCAACGTGCGCGCGCGCATCGGCTTCGATGTCGCGCTGTCGCATCGCATCTATGCCGGGTCAGACTTCTTCCTGATGCCGAGCGCTTTCGAG
>DASVOW010000488.1:0-13580 GCA_036383155.1 Ktedonobacterales bacterium | reverse complement strand
CGTGTTCGCCATCAGGCGCCGCAGCGACGAAGCATCGAGCACCTCACACACCCAATCCCAGTGAATCGAGACGTAATCGCCAATTCGCGCGCCATCCGCGAAGCCGCGCCCGTCAATCTGGCGTGTGACGCGCATGGGAACAGGGTCGGTGAGCACCAGCTTGCCCTCGCGCAGGTCCAGGGCAGGCCGCTCCACCGCCAGCTCTGCGCCGTCCACTGCCGCGACACGTCCCCAGCTAATGCGACAGGAGTCCATGCGATTCAGGCCAATCGTCGCGTGGCGATCGCGCGTCAGACCGGCGCGCAGATACACCTCGAAGACGTGGAAGTTGTGGTGGGGCCGGGCGCCGTGCTCCAATTTGCTCGCTAGCCAACTAAATGTGCCAGCATCCATGCGGCTGCGGAAGCGTTCGCCGAGTGATTCATAAAATGGCGATGGCCCTACCCGCTCCAGATATTCGTTGCCGATCCAATACGCCTCGACGACGCGGCGGTCGAAGGGATCGGGGATGTTGTTGGCCCGCGCGATGAGCCGAAGGTATGGATACGCTCCGTCGAAACGGCGCTCCAGATCGAGCAGTCCCTGATCGCTCGTGCCCTGCGTCACATACTGGAAGAGCGCGGGATGATCGTCGGGGCCACAGTAACCGAGCCGGTTGGGTGGAAAAGCATAGCGGCCAAAGAGCAATGCGCCGTTGACCTTCATCGGTGTTGTGCTGGTTGTCATGCGAGTGCCGCCTCCTGTTCCGCCGGTTGGTGCAACTGCGCCGCGCGCATCTCGCGTCGCTGCCCCAGTGTGAAGATAACGAGGATTGCCACAAGAACGAGCGCCAGACCGAAGAGTGTCGCCGTGCTGATGGGAGTATGCCGCGTGAACACGACGAGCAGGGTGGTGATGATCGGCGAGCCTGCCCCGATCGCGATCACAGCGGTGGCCGAGGCATGCCGCAGCCCCGCAATCGACGTGACCGTAAACGCCAACAGAATCAGCCCCGTGACGAGCACGTAGCCCCACTGCGTCGCGTTGAGGTGGCCTATGGCGCTCAGGCGGCCGGTAGCCGCAACATACCCCAGCAGCAACGCCGAGCCAAGCGACATTTTGAAAATCATCACCGTCAGCATCGAGACACTGCGCAGCAGAAACTTTATGACAATGAAATCAAAGGCGAACAGCAGCGTGGCAGCCAGCAGCAAGGGAACACCACTGTCCCAGTGCACCGCGTTCACCTTGATGCCAAAGGAAAGCCCCACGAAGAGCACACCGAGCGCCAGCCACACCGCTGGCCCAAATCGCTCGTGCAGCAGGATAGCGGCAAAGATCGCGACATAGAGGAATTGCGTGTGGTCCACCAGCGCGGCGGTGACGGGCGTGCTGATCTGCAACCCACGGAAGTTGAGCGCATAGGCAATGCTGCCACCGATGAGGGCGACGACGACCAGCAACGCCAACTGTTGGCGATTGAGGCGCCGAAGCTCCGTGCGGCTGCCCGCGACAACGAGCAACGGAATCAGCACGCAGATGCCGACGACAGCGTTCTTCATAGCTGTATAGAGCGTAGAGTCAGGGAACGACTTGACGCCCTGACTGTTGACGTAGATGGCAACGCCGCTGATGACCGCGTTGAGGGCGGCGAAGTAGTAGCCGGTGCGCGGGTTGCCCGGCTTGCGCGCGGGTACGGACTGCAAGGCCGTGTTGGATTTCGTCACATCACTGCTCATTGCTGACCCCTTTCCCCATCTATGTCTCGTCTCGATCCTCGCCCAGCAGGAATTCACAGGACATCCCTACAATGTCTCCGTGCAGATGAGCGCCTACCCGGACCCACCAACTCTTATGGCGGAAGGCTCCACGCTCGTCGTGCAGGAGGCGCATCCACAATCGTCGTGCGACAACGCTCATGTGCCTCCACGCGTAAACGCGACGAGCCAGTCGCACCAGGCGTCGATCCCCTCGCCCGTGCGACAGCTCAGCTCGAAGATCCGTAGACGCGGGTTGACAGCCAAAGCGTGCTGCCGCACCTTCGCCAGGTCATAGTCCACGTATGGCAAGAGGTCGAGCTTGTTCACCACGAGCACCTCGGCGGCGGCAAACATCTGTGGATACTTGGCGGGCTTGTCGTCGCCTTCCGTCGTGCTGGACACAACGACGCGCCCATCCTCGCCCAGATTCCACGCAGCGGGACACACGAGATTGCCGATATTCTCGATGACCAGCAGGTCCAGCGCCGCGAGGTCGAGGTGGTCCAGCGCCGCGTCGATCATATGCGCCTCGAGATGGCAGTTGCCGCGCGTATTGATCTGCACCGTCGCCGCACCCGCCCGCTCGATGCGCTCGGCGTCGGCGCTCGTCTCAATATCCCCCTCGATCACGCCAATGCGCAGCCGGTCGCGGAGATAGGCGATACTGCGCTCCAGCAGCGTTGTCTTGCCTGCCCCTGGCGAGCTCATCAGGTTAAGCGCGCGCGTGCCGCTTGCCGCCAACCGCTCACGGACTGCCTCTGCGGATGTGTCGTTCGCCGACAGGATGTTCTCGGCAATCGTTACCTTGGGCATAGCCGTCAGACTCCCTCTTGCCGCGTGTCAATCTCCATATCCATCACCTGCAGCTCGGTGCCTGAGACGATCTCGTCGCTCCACTCGCCGCAGGCTGGGCATTGCGCGACGAAGTCCCGCACGGCAAACTCGCAATCGCAGCCCCGGCAGTGCGCACGATGCGGTACGCTATCCACGGCCAGGCGAGCGCCCGTAAGCAGTGGATCGAGGCTCGCCACCATTTCGAAGCACAAGGTCAGCGAGTCAGGAACGACACCGCTGGCCTCGCCAATGCGCAGCCGCACCAACGCGACATGGGTGGCGCCGTGCTCGTTGGCGCGCTTCGCGACCACTTCGGCGATGCTCTCGGCAATCGCAAGCTCGTGCATCTGCTCGCCTGCCACTTACATCATCATGATCTTGATCTCACGTCTGATGTCTGGAAGACTCTGGACCACGATCAGCCCCCCCAGGCCGGCTAGCACCAGTAACGCGGTCACCAGAACACTACGTGTGGTTATTCGCGACATGGTTTCTCTCCATCTCTTCATGGCACTGGGTGCCACGCACTACTCAAGATTCCACAAGCTCTCGTGAGAGCAGCAGGTCCTGCACGAGTTTGTCCACCATCCGCACGGCATCGTCCACAGCTGCCCGGACCGGCGCGCTCAGTCCCATCCGCATTGCTTCGTCGTCATCTTCCTCCAGCGGGCCAGGCTCACAGCCGACGATCAACGTGTGAATCGGCTGCGCACCCAACGCCCCGGCGAAAGCCAGGACGGTGACAGGGTCCATGCTGTGCGTCTCGACCGCTCGCCTGCCCGCTTCTCCGCCGGCCTCGACGTTACCATCAGGCAGTTCCGGCGCAATCAGATAGAGGGTCCCCGGCGGGCTACCACGTGAAACCGTATCCACGAGGATAAGCGCGTCGTACTCATCCAGCAGCATGTAGGCCAGATCCACCCCGCGGATGCCCACATCCACCACCCGCACGCCCTCGGGATACTGCTGGTGTGCCAACCGCTGGGCCACTTCCGAGCCGAAGCCGTCATCGCCCAGAAAGATATTGCCAATACCGGCGATCAAGATATGTTGCGTCATGGCTCCCTCGGGTTCATCCCCTCGACCGGCTCAACCTCATCTGGTGAAAAGAAGAAACGATGGCCGATTTGTCGTTCCCGACCGAGATCTCTGCCTGGGTCGCTCTCCACCGTTACCGCCAGGTGGATCCTGCCATCGTAGTCCTGCTCGATCGCTTCGACGTGGGCCACCTGCCCCGCAAGCGCGATGTCCATGATGTCGCCCCCCGGTCGAGGCCGGAGTCTGACTATGCTGCCGCTCCTGATTTCGGCCCCGCCCCATACGGCGACGCTCTCAGGGCCTGGTGTGTCCAACACATTGAAGAGCGCAGGCAGCTGATGATCCGCTGTCCGTAACTCCTGCATGTCGCGTATCGCACCATGCAGCCGCATGAAATCATCAGCAGTGAGCGACTCGCTCCGCTCCAGGATCTCGCGTGTCCGCGGATCGGTCGCGCGCATCTCGGCTTTCTCCTCGTCTGTGAGGGTCAGGATATTCATGATGAGTAACTGATCGATCTCCGTCCCGTCGAAGAGGTCGCCGGGACTCTCCGGCGCGATCTTGGGATAGTCATAGAGGATGATCGGCGCAGCGAGCATCGTACGCCTGTCCCCCTCCTCTCCCGCCAAGACGGGCCATAACTTGACGTTCTCGCACTCCTCGGCAATCTGCTGTAGATCGCTTGGCGGATCCATGAGCGAGATGAACGCTCCGTCCTCCACATGGAGAATGGCATGTGCCGAGACGAAGGTCTGCTTGAGGGCGCTCTCGCGGTCGACTCCGCTCCATGGCGTGCTGTTGCGGATTCTAACCGTCGCCTTGAAGAGGCCAGCATGTACGGGCACCGCGCTGATGTCCAGCGCGCCTTCCAGCGCGCGCCAGCTCCGCACCAGCGCGCCCACCTCTTCACCGCCAGGCGCCGTCAGCGGCTCTTCTTCGCTTCCCTCCGGGATGCGGATGGAGACGCTCCGGCCAGCTTCAAGCTCCGCGAGGTTCAACCCATCTATCGTCACTTCTCGCTCGGTCGCCTCCTCCCATGCCAGATAACGCTCGTTGCCGACGTGCAGCTCATCCACAAAATCGAGGGTGCCATGCGGGTTCTTCCGGCCAACGCTCCGCTCAACGACATGAAGAAACCGTACCTTCACGTCGAGCACAGGCTCATCCCCCGCAACCAAACACTCTGTCTGCACAAAACATGGATCGAAACCAGCCTGCAGCTCGCTGTAAGCGGATGGATAGACGCCGCCGAACGTCCAGCGCTTTTGGTTCTTGACGGCACTCCGCCGGTAGGGCCAGAGCACGTAGCCCTCGTACAACACCGCCGCGGCGATCTTCTGCACTGAGTCCACTACCGCATGCCCTCCTCACATGTGCGCAGCAACCGCTCCACTGCATCCTCCCACGTGAGAAGTCCCTGGCGTGTCTTGTAGCTGTAGAGGCGGTCGAAGACGTCTTGGCGCAGTCGGAGCCATGCACTGTTAGGGAAATACAGATTCATCATCTCGTGCCATAACGCGGCAGGCAAGCGATAGTGCGCTTCCTTCTCCCAGGAAATCTGCGATACCTGGAGTCCCGCGCGACCCGCATAGAAAACCGTACCGCTGAACAGAAACTCCAGGGGAATTGCCCCTTGCTCCAGGGCGTGGAAGTACTTAGCGCTCACGACCTCGAAGTCGTACGTGCAAGGAATCGCCATATCCACCGTGGTAGGCCCCCTAAACGGCGGCACCAGGACGGTGGTGTGCGCCCATACCATCGCTTTCAGCGTCTCTCCCCAGCGCTCCGTTGCCCCAAATAGCTCGACCAATCGCTCCTGCTCATCGTTTGTGTAGCGTCTCTGCATCGTCAGGATGCGGATCTGCGTCTTGAGCGCGACGGAGCGCACCGGGTCCCCTTCCAGGTTTTCGATGCGCAGCTTGAACAGCAGCGTCGGGGCGGCTGCATAGGGAAGGATTTCTGCACCCTCGATCTGAAAGTCTAGATCGGGCATGAGCACACCCTCCGAAAGCCATTCCTTGAGTGTCTGGCCACGTCAGATCCCTTCGTGTTGATCTTGCCTCGAACGACCGGATGGCGGGCCGAGGCGACTACGGCGGGAACAGGTTCGGCATGCTCGGATCAATAGGCTTCCTGGCATTAGGGTTGATTCCCGTGGAACGCTCAGGTGTGCTCTTCCCAGTGGGCCGCCCAGCTCCCGCCTCACCGGTGTCATACATACCGGGGTTGCGCTCCATACCCCCTGGGCCTGGGTCGTTTCCCTCCCGTACTCCTGGAGTATGAGAATCTATCGACGGGGATACTTGTGCTTTCCCGACTCTGATGTTTGAGATGACTTTCACTACTGTTCTCCTTCTGTTCCCATGGTCACAGACCGCTCGCGCAGCGCCGCGAAGAAGCCGGTGATCTCCTGCCAGACATCCTGCCCACCGCTCAATCCCTTCCAGTGCATCCGGATCAGGCCGACAAGTCTATAGCACTCATCAATCGGCACAAGGAAATACTCGCGTGCGTCGCGCGCCCGGTTGACCAGCAGCGCCTCCACATCCCACTTCATCTCCCTGAGCGGTGGGTTGCTCTGCTCCAGCTCCTCCCAGGTGCTCAGATCCAGAAGTGATTCAGTCGGCCCCATCGGGCTTGGGTAGAATGCTACACACTTTCCGACCGGCGTGCTGCGGAAGAAGAACGCCAGGCCGACGGGTATCCGCAGACCTTCCCACTGGGTGTCGTCCAGGTGGAAGTCTTCGAAATACACGTAGCGATCCGGGACGAGCACATACCTGCCTATGCTCGCTTCCCGCCTGCTGAACAGGATGGAGCATGCCTGGCAAACACACTTGATCTCCCTCCGCGAAACCTCTGCCAGGTGCCGGTGCTCAGGCAGAATTGGCTCGCCACAAAGCTCGCATTGCTCTTGGGCTGCTTGTTGAGCTGCTTGTTGGGTGGGTTGCGCCGCTTCCAATGGCTGGCGCGCAAACCGCTGCAGGGCTGAGAAGGGTTTTCTGTTGTTTCGCTCGAGCATGTCCACTACCCCATCTCGCTCTGCAAGGCAATCTTCACTAACCCTGAGTCGCTCACGAGGAGCGGGATCGGCTCCAAATGCATCTGCGGTGCATCCAGGCATCTGCCCGCACGCTGGATGTCATAGGTGTGCCCGCACCCCCCGCACGTTAGCTCTGTGCCAGTCAGCTTGCCCTCGGCCAGCGATCCATTACACCCGGGACACCGATGCTGATAGGCATAATACTGTTGTCCCAGCCGCAGGAAGAGCACCGGCTCCCCCGAGACCTCCCGCAGGAGCAGCCCATTGCTGGCGAGCTGTGACAGCACCCCGACAACAGCCCAGGAAGCCTGCTCCGGCAAGCGCGCGGACCTCGGCACAAACGTCACTGGGCTGGGGCGTGACGTTGCCGCACCCTCAGCCTCGATGCCGTTCAGATCAGGAGCAACCTTGGTGATCGCCTCCTCAATTGCCAGTTTGAGCGTTATGGTTGAGGAGGGGCAGCCGTTGCAGCTTCCCTGTAACCGTAACCTGGCCACCCCCTCGTCGATACCCAGCAACTCGACATTCCCGCCGTGCGATCGCAGATACGGGCGCACGCCCTCCAGCGCCCTGGCAACCCGCGTCTCCACGTCAATAGGATGCAGGCCGTGCAAAAGCAGCAAGTGTGACACCAGATCATCCGCAGCAAGTGCGTGCAGCGCGTCCTCGCCGCCCAGCTCGGCTACAAGCTCCATGATACGTGCAAGCCCTTCGCCGTAGAGATCGACGACGGCGCGTACTGTCTCCTCGGCTGTCGCCCGCGCGTTCCGGTCGGGCAAGGACTCCACCTCTTCCAACAGCGTCTCCACCCGTGCGACACGCGCTTGCATTTCCCGGTCTTCCAAATGGCATCGCGCCTTTCTCAGGAGGGCGGGCCAATCAGGTCCGTCCACTTAGTAGACCGATCAGGGTGCATGTCTAGAGCGTTGCACCGAAGGTTGGAGAGTGCAGTTGCTGCAACACCTTGCCATTGCCCAGGTACATGTGCACGCCGCACGGCAAACAGGGGTCGAAGCTGCGCACCGTGCGCATGATGTCGATGCCCTTGAAGTCATCCGGCCCATTCTCCTCGAAGATCGGCAACCCCTGCACGGCGTCTTCATAGGGGCCGGGCGTGCCATAGCTGTCGCGCGGACTGGCATTCCAGGGAGTAGGCGGATAGGGATGGTAGTTGGCGATCTTGCCGTCGCGAATCACGAGGTGATGCGAGAGCACACCGCGCACGGCCTCGTGGAAGCCGCAGCCAATCGCCTCGTCGGGCACTTTGAAGTCTTGGAAGGTCCTGACGTCTCCCGTGCGCATCTGGTCGAGCGCCTTCTCGAGGAAGTAGGCAGCCGACGCAGCGGAGTACGCCAGGAAATAGGCTCGGGCCCTGTCGCGCTCGATGGTGTTCGACCACTTGGGGATCTTCCACTCCAGTTGCATCTCGGGCATCGCGGGAGTCTTGGGCAGGTTGATCTGCACACTGTTGCCGGTGGCCTTGGTGTAGCCAGTGTCTACCAATCCGGCGAGCGCCGTCGCCCATAGCCGGGCCAGCGGCCCACCGCCGGTGTCGAGCGCTAGATAATCACCGGTTCGCTTGTCGTACCAGCGTGGGCTCATGACCCAGCTGTACTTTCCGCCCGCGAGATCCCGCTTCTGTGGATGCGGGATCGTCGTCTGGTTCCACGGGTGGCGTTTATCTATCGGGTTGCCCAGTGGATCCTGTGTGACGAACGTCTCTTCGTTCTGCCAGTCATCGTAATAGGAACTGCCGAGCAGGATGCGGAGGCCGAGGTTGATGTCAACCAGGTTGATGGTCACGAGCTCCCCGTCAACGACGATGCCGGGGGTGACGTACATCGCTGCTCCCCACACACCCATATTCTGATAGGTGTAGTCGACGATATCTGGATCCTGGAACGACCCCCAACAGCCCAGCAGAATGCGCCGCCGTCCGACCTCCTCGTACCCAGGCAGTGCCTCGTAGAAGAAATCGAAGACATCGTCATTCATGGGGACGAGCTTCTTCACGAAATCCATGTACCGCATGAGACGGGTCAGGTAATCCGTGAAGAGTTGTGGCGTTGGGACGGTGCCCGTCCCACCGGGATACAGCGTGGAGGGATGCACATGCCGCCCCTCCATCAAGCAGAACATCTCACGGGTGAGGCGGCTCATCTGGAGCGCTTCTTTATAGGTGTCGCCCGTGAAGGGATTGTACGACCGCATGATATCTGCGATGGTGCGGAAGCCGTGAATGTTGGCGTGGGGCGCCTCGGTCTGTTCGGCCCTCTGTAACAGGCTCGGGTTGGTCTCCTTGACCATCTGCTCGCAGAAATCCACGAATACCAGGTTATCCTGGAAGATGGTGTGGTCGAACATATACTCAGCCGCCTCGCCCAGGTTATAGATCCATTCGGCCAGCGGGGGCATTTTGATGCCGTAGGCCATGTTCTGGGCGTAGACCGAGCAAGTGGCATGGTTGTCGCCGCAGATGCCACAGATGCGACTCGTGATGAAGTGCGAGTCGCGCGGGTCCTTGCCCTTCATGAAGACGCTATAGCCTCGGAAGATGGAGGAGGTGCTCTTGCACTCCACAACCTGCCTGTTGTCGAAGTCGATTTTCGTATAGATGCCCAGGTTCCCGATGATACGGGTGATGGGATCCCACGACATATCCACGAGCTTCCTGGATTCCGGCTGTGTTGGGGCTCGGGTTATCTCGCCGGTAGCCATGTCTCATCCCTCCTACCTTTTAGTGCGGCCAGCGGGGGTTATAGCCCGACGTAAGCTCCGGCTGGTTGCGGCGCCACTTCGGCTCTCGGTTGACCGTCGCGTTGGTGATGGCACGCAACCGCCGGATCAAGGCGCCATAGCTCGTAGTCAGCGCGGAAGACAGGGTGGCTCCGGGTGGCTCATCCATGAACGGCATGAACTTGTCCGGGAACCCCGGCATCGTGCAGCCGATGCAGATACCCCCGACGTTCGGGCAACCGCCTATGCCTGCCATCCATCCTCGCTTAGGCACATTGCAGTTGACGACTGGACCCCAACAGCCAGTCTTCACCAGGCACTTCGGCGAGTTGTAGTCCATCGCGAAGTCGCCCTGCTCGTAATATCCGGCGCGGTCGCAGCCCTCGTGTACCGTCTTGCCAAAGAGCCAGGTGGGCCGGAGAGCATCATCCAAGGGAATCATCGGCGAGAGACCGGCCGCCTGATAGAGCAGCCACAGCAAGGTCTCCATGAAGTTGTCTGGTTGCACTGGGCAGCCAGGGACATTCACAATGGGGATGCCAGCCTGCGAGCGAAAATCCCAGCCCAGATAGTCTGCGAGTCCCATACATCCCGTCGGATTGCCGGCCATTGCATGGATGCCGCCGTAGGTCGCGCACGTACCAGCCGCTACCACTGCCCAGGCTTTGGGTGCCAGGCGGTCTATCCACGTGTTAAGGGTGATCGGCTGGCCGTTCTCATCATTGCCCAGCGACGACCAGTATCCATCTCCGTTGATCTGCTCGTTCGGGATGGAGCCCTCGATCACCAACACAAACGGATCCAGCTCCCCGCGGTCGGCTTGCCGAAAAGCCTCGACGAACCCCTCGCCAGTCTCGTACGCCAGGACCTTGTTGTGCAGGTGCACCTTGGGCAGACCCGGGATGGCACCCAATACGACGTCTTCAAGACTGGGCTGCATCGCTGCCGTGATGGAAACCGTGTCGCCATCGCAGCTCATGCCTTCTGAGGTCCACAAAATATGAACCTCCTCCGCACCACCTGCCCGCTTACGCTTGTCTTCCGGATGCTCCTGTGGCTGCCGCAAGCGTTCCTCTAGCCGAGCCGCAGCCTCCTTCGAGAGCCCTGGGGTCCTTCTGATCATAACTGTTCCCTCCTGTTCCCTCCTGCTGCTCTTTGGCGCATGTTTGCGCGGTGGACTCGCTATCAGTGCCTGACCCTCCTACAGCATAGGTGCACACAGGTGCAGGCGTATCAGTATGTCAAGAGACGGAAGTTGCAGAAGTTATGTCAAAGACGCGCATCAACACGAGTCAGGAACAGAACGTGATACTTCGGTGCGGCACGCCCGCATCACAGGAAGGACGGATCTCCATCAGACACGCTACACGAACGACGACAATTCCTTGTCAGCAAGACGACACGCGCGGTGAGATGATCCGTGCGATACGTGCTCGCAACACCTGTGAGCACCAGATAAATTTGGGGAAGAGCTAACGCCAGGTCAAACAGCGCACCTGGAATGCACATATCAGCTAGCAAGGATCATACCAAGGACTGGATCCGGCATTTCCCCGCGAGCGCAGTGAAACCGAATCACCATGCATCAGGCTGCTACTGCTTAACGTGCAGCACTGCATGCGGTCTGGCGAATACGTTATCACGCCAGGGCATATTTGTCTAGCGAGCGGAAGCAGGTGGAGGAAGGTCCCTGAAGCCGCGTCGAGATCAGGATGGGACCAACAAGTGGTTGGCGTTACCGCCAGCCAGGGCAACAACCTCATCTTCTCCGGGCGGATCGGGTTCTGCACAGAGACAGTCCGCAGGCGCGACCGAACCCGCATCACCAGGGTTTAGATGCTGCGGCGTGGTGCGTTCGCCATGGCCTCGTAGTCTCCTGTTGACCCTGGCACTCTTCCTGCTCAGACTCTGACGTGGTTCGACTCGCCAACTGCCATATGGTGTGGCGGTGTCCGCATGTCGTGAGCGCGCTTCCGCCACGCGTGACGATATGGCGAGGCAACGCGGAACGGAATGGAGGTGGGTCAGCGATGGGATCTGGATCTTCCACCGTGAACTCCCAGAATCCTCAGAAGCCCAAGCGGCCAATCCGGCGCTTCGACATCTTTGCGGAGTACAACCGGCTCAAAGGGCTCGAAAAGGGCATGGACGATCCGCACGCGAAAGGATATGGTGTATGGGTGGCCAAGGTCGTCGCGAGCGGCGGCGGGCAGCGGGCCAGTAGCCAGCATGCGGCATCAGTTGGCGAGAAAACGGGCACGAAGGAAGGAGCTGGGCGACAAGAAGCGCCAACCGGGCGGGAATGGCATGAACTCGGTGGTGAACCCCAGACGGATACCGTCTTCGAGCGCGAGATCATCCTGCGCATGGGTCCAGATTTCTATGCCAACGTGTTCGCACCAGCCATCGCTCAGGCAGTTAGTCACGGTCGGAGTTACGAGAGCATCCGTGATACGCTCCGTAAGGAGTGGACGCCAGCGCGCTCGTGACGCTACCGGTATTGCCAATTCAATTGATACTCTTCCGATTGATGACGTAGCTTCGGCCAGTACTCGCTTCGAAACGCCACCTGTCGTCAGGTTGGCGTCGTCCGCCTTGTACACAAGCGGCGACTACCGGCTGTCTTTTATCTTGCGCCAGCCGCCGGCACGGTTGTTGGCGATAACGGCCCTAAAGAGGTTCAAGAGCGCCGGTTCGTTAATGGTGTCCCTTTGGCGGATCTGAATCGCCCGCGCGGTCAGGTTGCCTTGCCCCTGGTTAATGATGCCGTCGGGATCGGGGGCGATGGGGTCGTAGATAAACACGTTGACATGATCCTTTGCTCCAAGCAACGCGCAGATGTTGCCATCCAGAGTAAAGTAGGGCCGCTCGGTTCGCTTGATGGTCTCGGTGACGTCCGGGTCCGCGGCATGCACCAGGTCCCGCACGCGGCGGCAAATGTCCTGCTGCCAGTCGGGTAGCGTATTGATGTAGTGGTCGACGCGGGAATCGGTGTGGAACGTGCTCATGAGAGTATGGTATCACCTACTACGACGTTTAACGCACGTGTACACTTAACTGAGGGCAACGATCCATGTTTGGAGCAAAGCCCGAGGTAGTGGCCAGGACTATTTCAGCAGTGGCGTATGGTGCCGTGACATACCCTCCAGCATCTTCGGCACCAATTTGGCAGTGCGGATCTACGTCGATCACCGCCTTCGTATAGTCATTGCATACAAACATAGAGATGCAAATGTGGCATTATCCTGGATCTACGACGATGTAATAGCAACCCAACTAGATCCACGACGACGTGAGCAGAGGCGACACTGATATGATGGGGTGCGGGCACTCCGCATCAAACGTACTTTCAGGGTGAAGCGCTCGTCTTCCATGTGTCAGCCTGCCTGCGGTGGTAGGGCAGGTCGGCGTGCGCGGCGGCGGGCTGTCCTACTATACAGCCGATTACATATCCTACGACGCCGAGACCTTGGCACATAAGAGCGAATGTCCGCCCCAGCCGCGGGTGGTCAACATGAATCGTCTCGGCGCGGCGTTGATCGGCGAGGTGGGCGATCCGCCAATCATGTCGCTCTACGTCTTCTCCGCCACAATCCGGTGGTCTCGACGCCTAACAACGGACGGATTATCCAGGGCTTGATGCGTGACGACCTCTTTACAGTGGCCCATGAACTCTTCATGACCGACACCGCCCGCTACGCCGATATCGAGTTCGTCTCCAGCAGTTTCGCCAATCTGTCCCATCTGCTCGCCAAAGAAGGGGAGATTCCCTGGATCGAGATCCACCCGGAGGACGCCCACCGCCAAGGCATTACCGGTGGGACGATGGTGGAGGTGGCGAACACGCGCGGCGTGTGTCGGCTGCGGGCGGTGGTGACAGAGAACGTCTTGCCAGGGGTGGTAGTTGCCCCGAAGGGCCGCTGGCTCTCACGCAGCCTGGACGGGCACAACGTCACTTGGACAACTTCCGACGCTCTGGCCGAGCTGGCGGGCCAGAGCACATTTCACAGCAATCTGGTGGAGATTCGTCCTGTCGAGTAACGGCATGCTGCATCTGGATTGCATAGTGCTCCCTGCACTGCACGAAGATATGCTGAGTGCGCGTCGCGCAAGATAGCGTCCCGTCGTGCCCAAGTCTGAATGGCCGAGAATCTGCTGGCTCATGACGCCACTTTCGTCACACAAGACCA
>DASVOW010000487.1:0-2236 GCA_036383155.1 Ktedonobacterales bacterium | reverse complement strand
CTGCGCCGGCGTCGCATTCTGACGTCAGGACTACCCCAAAGGAAGGTGTCACACCGTGTTGCAACCACAGATCGGCTGGAAGGCAGGACCCGAACAGTTCGCGCCGCAAGACCTTTTGGAGTATGCCATCGCCGCCGAAACAGCAGGTTTTGAGACCATTGACGTAAGCGATCACTTCCAACCCTGGAGCGAGGCAGGCCAGGCCTGCTTCACCTGGACATGGCTCGGCGCCGCTGCCGCCCGCACACGCACCATCCGCATGGGCCCTGGTGTCACCTGCCCCATCCTGCGCTCCCATCCGTCTGTCATCGCACAGGCCGCCGCCACGCTCGCCGTCATGGCTCCAGGCCGTGCCTACCTCGCCGTTGGAACCGGCGAAGCGCTCAATGAGTACGCCGCCACCGGCGCATGGCCCGGCTACGACGAGCGCCAGGACCGACTGCGCGAAGCCATCGAGCTCATGAGGACGCTCTGGAGCGGCGACGAAGTGTCCTTCGAAGGAGAATACTACGAGACAAAGAAGGCACGGCTCTTCACCCGGCCCAGCCAGCCCATCCCGATCTACGTCTCCGCATTGGTCCCCGATAGCGCCACCTTTGCCGGACGCTACGGCGATGGCCTCATGACCGTCGGCGGCCAGCAACCCGACCTCTACAAACAGATCATCCAGCACTTTGAGGAGGCGGCCCGCGCAGCCGGAAAAGACCCAGCCCAAATGCCTCGCGCCATCGAATTGAACGTCGAATACGTAGCCAGCCCAAGCGAAGAAGACGCCGCCATCCAAAATCATCTCAAATACTGGGCAGGCTCCTACATTCCTGCCCTCTTCGACCAGAAGATCTACACTCCCGCGCTCGCAGAGCAAAACGGCGCAGTCGTGGGTTCCGACACCATCCGCAAGAAGGCCTGCGTCTCATCCGACCCGGAGGCGCACGCGCGCTACATCCAGCGCCACATCGACCTCGGTTTCACCGAGATCTACATCCATTCCGCTGCGCAGGATCAGCGTGGCTTTCTGGAGAGATACGGGCGCGATATCCTCCCGCGCGTGAAACAGGGCCTTCACGCCATGGCGTAATGCGCCTCCAAAGCCCACAGAGACAGACCGGCAAACTGGCATTGCGGCCACCTGCCGGTCTGCCGCTCCCCGCCACCCTCCTATCTAAGCGCAACCACTCGCCATACCCTTCCATAACAGGCGCCCTACTCGTATTATTAGGTTGGAAACCAGGGAACTCAGAACCAACCGGCATGCACGTTAGGGGAAGGGGACCAAATGGCGCGCATCGTACTCACCACCATCGGCTCGGCGGGTGACCTCAATCCGTTTGTCGCCGCCGGCCTCGGCCTGCGCGCTCGCGGACACGACGTGCTTTTCGCCGTCGAGGACAACTTTCACCCCACTGTTCGCGAAGCCGGCTTCGAGGTGACCCACCTGACCGGCGACGCCACTACCGCCCTCGCACCCTACGCAAAAGAGATGTTTGGCGGCAGCAATCCACTCGTCTCCGTCAAAACCCTGCTCGACCACTATATCCTGCCAACACTGACCCAGAAGGTGAAAGAGCTGCGCGCTGCCTGCGAGGGAGCCGATCTCCTGGTGTCCTCCGCCTTCAATATCGCCGGCTCGATAGTAGCCGATCTCACGCACATCCCCTGGGCCAGCCTCGTACTCTCGCCTATCGTGCTGCCCTCCGCCTACATCGAGACTCAACCCCTCCCCTTCACGCTCCCGCCCCTGCTCCAGCGCCTCAACACCCGCCTGACTTGGAGCACAGGCGCGCTCATCTTCCGCCGCTTCGCCGACGCTCCTATCAATCGCATTCGCGCCTCCTTCGGTCTGCCACCACGCTATAGACAGCTCTGGCTCGGCGGTCTCTCGCCGCGCCTCATCTGCCTCGCCTGTTCGCCCGCTTTCCAGCCGCCGGCGCCCGATTGGCCTGCCCACGTGCACACCACCAGCTTCGCCTTCTGGGATACGCCTTCGAGCTGGCATCAAACCCCTGAGGTAAACGCCTTCCTCGCGGGCGACGACCCTATCATCGCTGTCACCGCCGGCTCCATCGCGCCTGGCGTTGCTGACTCCTTCGCCCAATTCTACCGCACGAGCATCTCCGCCATTCGCGCTGCAGGCGCCCGCGCCCTCCTCATTGGCATTGGCGCCACCCCCGACCCCCTAACCTCGCCTCACGAATCCGACGTGCTTGCCATTCCTTTCGCACCCTACTCGCACATA
>DASVOW010000486.1:0-2665 GCA_036383155.1 Ktedonobacterales bacterium | reverse complement strand
CCGGTTCCCGCCGAAGACGGCGCGGATGGAGCGAATGAGGCGACGTCGACGCCGACCAGCACAAGCACACGCGCCGCCGAGCGCCGCCAGATCGAGGCGCTGGCCGAACGGCTGCCGGCGATCACGCTGCGCAATCCCCTGACGAGCGAGCTTGAGTCGCTGCGGCTGACGCTGATGGCGAGTCTGTTGGGGGTCGTGCGCGAGAATAGCAAGCACGAGGACGCAGGGCTGTGGTTCTTCGAGCTGGGCAGGCGGTATCTGCCGACGGCGGAGCTGGCAGCGGGAACGGGGCTTGCCGATGAGCGGCGCACTCTCGCCATCGCCCTGAGCGGCCCGCTGGCGCACAGCTGGCTGGGCGAGCGCGATGCCGATTTCTTCGATCTCAAGGGCATCGTCGAGACGTTGCTCAATAGCCTGCATGTGTCGAGCTACCGGTTTGTCCCGGCGCAGCATCCGACCTTTCATCCAGGGCGGACGGCGTTGCTGCAGGTGCTTGCGGTGGCGGACAATGCCGCGCCGGAGGATGGGACGGGCGCTTCACGGGCTGTGACTGAGGCGACGTGGCAGACGGCGGCGGTGTTGGGCGAGGTCCACCCAGAGGTGGCGGCGCGTTTCGATCTGCAGAAGCGAACGTACCTGTTGGAGATGGACCTCGAACGGCTCTTCCAGGCGGTTCCACAGCACGTGCTGCAGCAGCCGATACCGCGCTATCCCGCTGCCGAGCGCGATCTCGCCGTGGTGGTCGATCAGTCGGTGCCGGCTGCCGAGGTGCTGGCGGTGATCCGGGAGAGTGGGGGCGAGCTGCTGCGCGACGTGCGCCTATTCGACGTGTACACAGGTGAGGGCATCCCGCCGGGCAAGAAGAGCCTGGCCTACGCGCTTACCTATCAGTCGCCCGAACGCACGCTGACTGATACGGAGGTTGAGCAGGCGCAGCAGTCCGTGGTGAAGGCCCTGGCGGACCGGCTGGGCGCTGCGCTTCGCAGTTAGTGGCTCAGGGATGTTGGCAGGTGGGTTGGTGCAGTCATATGTTGGCCCCCCGTCCGCCTGCTGATTGTGCTGCGGCCGGGCATGTTACACGCATGCCCGATGCGCCTCACTCGGTGTGCGTAGCAAGGCCGCCTTGTGTGTCCGCGAGGATCTCATTGTGGCCAATGCCAAGCGTCTTGATCCAGCGCTGCTGTCCAAGGGTTAGACCGACGAAGAATCCCAGCTCCACCAACTCGGCATCGGTGAAATGCTGGTGCAGCCGCTCCCAGAGGGCGTCATCTGCAAGCGAGGCATTCCAAATGATCGCGCTGGTATAGGTGAGCGCCGCCTTTTCACGCTCACTGAATTCGTCTGACTCCTCGAAGTGCAACAACTTGGCGTACTTTGCCTCAGGAATGCTTCCCGATCCAGACCGGACCGATCGTTGCACCCCTCAATACTCGCACTCGATCGACTGAGAGACGTAGACGCGGCAGAGCTCCTTGATGCTGTGGTCCAGCACGCCTGTGCGGAAGGTGGTCTGCCAGGCCTGCGAAAAGGCGCGAATGACGGCAGGCACATGTGCGCGAATAGCCTGGCTCTCCGGCCGTGGAGCGCCGTGAACGCGGGCGTCTTCCAGGTAGTCGCGGATCTCTGGGTCGGTGATGGTGGAGAGGTCGGGATACGGGATTCTTGGCACCGTGGGGCTCCTCTCTTACGGCGAGCACAGGTGTGCGTGGCTAGATGTGATGTCGGGTACGCAGCCGCCCATGGACGCGTGAACAAACGGTTGTCTAGTGGACAGAGTAGCGCGGTGCGGCCTGCATGTCAACCAGCGCTGATCCGATCCTGTTCGAGCGCACGAGCGCACGAGCGCCGCTACCTGTGCGCGGACGCGGGGGACAGGTCAGGTTCTCGTTTGTGCGGATTCCGCGATTCATCAAAGGCAGCAGAGCGTTTCCTGGCCCAATGTCAGCCTGGGTGTGATTGTGCGGCTGGCAATGCATGCACATCCGCGGTTCGGCGATAAGCTCGAAGTCCTGCTCATGCACAAGCAGCTGGGTGTGGTGGGGCTCCGCTACTGTGTGGAGCTATCGGGTGGACGCAGCCACTCCGGCAACTCGTGCGCAGACTGGCTTTGCTGCTTATCGTCGAGCGAGGGCCAGGCTGTCTCTGGCAGGTGTGGCGGCTGGCTGGGTGACGGTAGGGTTGGCGGCTGGAGGGCGGGTGGCAACGCGGGTCCAAACGTGCTGGCGCCCATGCTCAAATCTGGCGCTGGCGCAATTGCCTGCGGACCCGATAGGCGCGGCAATGTGTCGCGAAGCGCATCTAGCACGCGGTCCAGTGGTGTGCCGTGTGCCGTAATCCAGACATCGCGATCGCCAGGGCGCAGTGCGTAGATCGCCTGTGCCAGCCGGTTGGCCTCGTCCTCGAAGCGCTGGAGCACCACAGCGGACTGTGTGGAGCGCTCAAGCCGGCCGATGAGCGTGTTGATGGCGGTGCCGATGCGCCAGAGCAGCGCATTGGCGAGCAGCGGAACGCGGCTGGTGAAATCGCCATTTGCCAGCCGCACCAATACGTCAAGGAGTTGACGCACGCCTTCCTCTATTTCACGAGTGCGCTCGGCCTCGCGCCGCTCCAGCGCCGCGATGACCTCCGCCTGATCGGCTCGCTTGATTGCCGCCACTGCGCTGCG
>DASVOW010000485.1:0-5773 GCA_036383155.1 Ktedonobacterales bacterium | reverse complement strand
GGTTATCGTCACCGTTGGCTCCTCAGGAGCGGACGCGATGGAGTAGCTGCGCTCGGTCTGATACCCATCCGCCGCCGTGAGCCGCACGTCGAGATGCTGCCCGGCGAAGTGCCCTCTCCAACCGGGTACGTTAAGCACCAGACTCTTGACGTGCGGCGTCTCCTCGATGAGCCGCACCACAGTGGCCCGCTGCCACACCAACCTGGGCGATATGACTGCCATGGCGCCTCCTCCGCTGATCATCGCTCATCTCTCTACATGGTCTCCGCTAGTCTCCGGCGTAGCGCTGCTCCTTCCAGGGATCGCCATAGATATGATACCCCAGCGACTCCCAGAAGCCCGGCTCCTCCTTGGTCAGCACCTGCAGGCCGCGCACCCACTTGGCGCTCTTCCAGAAGTAGAGGTGCGGCACCAGCAGCCGCGCCGGTCCCCCATGCTCGGGTGGCAAGGGCGCGCCTTCATACTCGTACGCGATCCACGCCTTGCCGCCGGTCACGTCTTCCAGCGGGAGGTTGGTCGTGTAGTCGCCGTCGGAGAAGGCCAACACGTAGGCGCCGTTGGTGGTGATGCCTTGCAGCAGTGTATCGAGCGACACACCTGTCCAGCTCGTGTCCAGCTTGCTCCACTTCGTCACACAATGAATGTCTTTCGTGATGGTCTCACGGGGCAGCTGCTGGAACTCCTGCCACGTCCAGCGATGGGGTTGGTCGACCGCTCCCTCGATAGTAAAGTCCCACCGATCGAGCGGCGTGCGCGGGGTGGGACCCGCCGAGAGGACGGGAAAGCCCTGCACGAGATACTGCCCCGGCGGGAGGCGCTGTGCCGCCGCGGCCTGCTGGCGGCGTCCTTGAAATCCACGGCTCACAAACGGTGTGCTCATACTGGCCTCCTGTCGGCGCGACCTGTAACGCAACCTGTAAGCAGAACGGTGCCGATGTGGATGCACCACATGACATACATGGCACTCTACCCAGTTTGGATATGTGACGTCAAAGACAGCGTCTTGCACGTGTCTGCTCTCCCGCATATATGATACCGCTGGCGAATGAAGAGACCGCTTTATGGAGAGCAACTTCGAACTGTCACTCTCCATTGGAGGTCTCGCTCTTTCACCCTCCTAGATCTGGGGCGTTCCAGTTATGGCGCCAGAGCATGACCTCTGGCGCCTGCTATTCAATACTCGCCCGCCTCGTCAGCCATCCGCACGATGCGCGGCGTAAACCTGCCGATCACCTCCACAAGCTCATCCTGTGCGGCGATCACCGCCTCGATGTCCTTGTACGCCTGCGGCGACTCGTCGATGCCTCCCCCGAGCAACATGACGCCCCGCTCGCGCAGATACGCATCGCGTGCAGCCTTCGAGATTGAGTCAAACGCTGCGCGCCGGCTCAACCTGCGCCCCGCCCCATGCGACGCCGAGTTGAGTGCGCGATCCGCGCCCTTCCCGCGCACCACGTATCCCGCATCGCCCATCGAGCCAGGAATGACGCCCAGCACACCTGGACCCGCAGGCGTCGCCCCCTTCCGGTGAACAATTACCGGCGTACCGTCAGGCAGTGCTTCCAACCAAGCGAAATTGTGATGGTTTTCGACTGCCGCCATCTCCTCCAACCCCGCCTCGCGCGCCACCCGGTGATGGATCACGTAATGATTAGCCGAAGCGAAGCGCCCTGCCAGCTCCATCGCCTGCCAATATTCCTGCCCCGCCTCGCTTTCCAGTGGCAGCCAGGCCAGGTGGCGCACCGACTTATCGAGCTTGGGATGCATCTTCGCCGCCGCCTCAGTATACGTGTTGGCGATCTTGTAGCCCACCCCGCGTGAGCCGCTATGCGACAGCAGCGCCAGATACTCGCCCGCCTTCAGCCCAAGCTCCGCATCGTCGCTATAGAGCCGGAAGACACCCCACTCGACGAAGTGGTTCCCCGTGCCCGACGTGCCAAGCTGATCCTGCGCCTTGCTCTGCAGCGACTTCAGCAGCTTCGTCTCATTCCACGCCGCGTCGTCCAGCACCTCATGCGTCGGGCGCGTGCGCTTATCCCACAGATCCCGCAACCCAAACCGCGTCTGTGCCAGCAACGCCTTCGTGAATTCGCCCGCGCGCTGCCGCAGCACATCCGGCGCCTCCGGATACACCGAGAGCCGCATCCGGCAAGCGATATCCACCCCCACCGCGTAGGGAATCACCGCACCCTGCGTCGCCAGCACGCCGCCGATCGGTAGCCCATACCCCACGTGCGCATCCGGCATTAGCGCGCCCGCCGCCGCCACCGGCAGCCGCAGCGCATTGAGCATCTGCGCCCGCGCCTGCGCATCGATCTGATCCTCGCCCCAGACCGCATACTCCAGCGGCTCGTCGCGCAGCGCGTCGTTCTGCCGCTCCGGGTCCGCCGCCGCCCGCCGCACACATTCGCGCGCGAGATCCGCCATCAGCGGATCCTCCAGATAGCTCGCCGGAGCCGTCCGCACCTGATCGAGCCGGTCCAGAATTGCCTCCTGCTCCAACCCGCTGTCTTCCAATGTCTGAGCCGCCGCCTTCGCCAGCCCAATAACCTTACCCTGCGGCCATCCCCGCGCCTGCAAAATCTTCCCACTCAACATCCGTTCCCTACCTCTTCAAAACCTCTTCAATCCGCGAGACAACCTCCAAAAGACAAAAAGAAAGGCGCGAATGTCGTGACTGACATCCGCGCCTGCCGCATCCCGAGACGGGCTACCGTCTCCCAGGGAGTCTACGCCTGCGGCGACAGGCACGGAAAGTACCGTCGAGACGCTCATCTCGACGGAGGGACCTTGGCTGTATGGAATTGGTGTTGAGGAACATGCCCAGCATGCGATACCTCCTCGCCTATCCCGGCCTATCGCCGCAAATACACTAAAAACACTCACACATGTGCTACCTGCCGCACTCTATCACAGCCCCCACCCGATAAGCAAGGCGTGATACTGTCGGAGGCGCAGGTCTATCAGAAAACCGCCACTCACGCGCTCTGGTGCAAGGCAACCAGACACTACGGCGCCAACAGCGCCCGCGCCTCACCTCCATTATCCGAGCATGCGCCGCGTCGCCCGCCGGAATGGCTGAACTTCCCATCCCGGCACTGCTCGACATAGCCATTCGTGTTTTTCCAGAAGCTTATGATGCACGGGAAATAGTTGCAGAACGTTGATGGCGGCGACGAGATCGTGTGACAGCACGAGAAGTTATACCCCCACGGATTACCATAGACGCCGGTGGGTGGTGCTTTTGTCGGCACAGGTGTAGGCTTGGGGCGCGGTGTGGGTTTTGGGGGAGTTGTAGGCTGCGGCTTCGCAGCTGGCACATGCGCTGGCGTTGAAGTCACGACCACACGCGGCACAGCCGTCCTGGTTGGACTTGGCTGCGTACTTGGCGTCTCCGTTGCCACAACTGTTGGCGCGATGGTTGGCGCGATGGTTGGCGCATTCGTTACTATCGGCTGCTTCGCACTGCCCTCCCTGAATGTCGTCGTGGGCGTAGCTGCCGGTACATTTTGACTCGCGAATACGCCACATGCACAGGAAAAAACCACACACGCAACGAGGAGTGTCCCACACCCAATGCCAACCTGTGCTTTCCGCGGAGCGGCACGGAAGCGTTGCCACCAGTTCATGACGACGGCCTTTCCTTGTTCCACAATCACGCATAGTGCAGCGCTACAGGAGCATCGCCGCGCGTACCCCGTACTGGCGATTCTCCGCTTGACTACAGGAACGCTAGACGCAAGCAATGTGAGGAATGGGGGCGACCTCTCTAGGGGAAATCCTTCTCAGCCATCACAAATATACATAACAGACATTACGCATGCAAGAAGAAAGCGGAATCGCCATCACGCTATCCATAATGTCCTTCAATACCACCTCACGATGACGCTATTGTATGTTACCGTCAGGGTGCTGCCGTAGGCTTGTGTGGATCAACAGACCGTCGTGCCAATACGTTCAGTTCACCAAGTAGTGCCAGGGAGCAGATCTTCATGCGATTGAACCGGCTTGTCATCGCTCTCATTGTGCTCGGCGTCGTCGCTGTGCTGGTCATAGCGTGGTTTGTCGCGCCTTCGAGTCGCGGCACCGTATCGCAAACCTACGTACAGGGACCGTACGTCAGCTCAGATGTGCCGCAATACCAGCACATCTTCTACATTATGATGGAAAACCACAGCTACGATGACATCATCGGCAACCCAAACGCCCCGCAGCTCAACGCCTACGCGCACACCTACGCCCTGGCGACGAGCTACTACGGCGTGACCCATCCCAGCGAGCCAAACTACGTCGCCGCCATTGGCGGCAGCTATTACGGCATCCAGGATGACGCCGCGTACAACTCCACCGCCGGTGGCGTCAGCCACACCATCTCCGCGCCCAGCATCGTCGACCAGCTCGAAGGCGCCGGCCTGACCTGGAAAACCTATCAGCAGGCTCTCCCCTACGCCGGCTTCACAGGGACGGCCTACCCCAGCTCCAGCAATGCGCTCTACGCCTCCAAACACAACCCCTTCCTGAACTTCGCCCATATCCAGAACAACCCCACCGAGCGACAAAATATCGTGCCCGACACTCAGCTCTTCACAGATCTGCAAAGCGCCCACGTGCCAAACTTCAGCTTCATCGCACCCGACCAATGCCACGACATGCACGGCACCGCCTCATGCACAGATGATGACGCGCTGCTCCAGGCAGGCGACGCCTATGTCGCCAGCGTCGTCTCCGCTATCACCGCCTCCACTATCTGGGCAAAGGGCAACAACGCCATCGTCAGCACCTGGGACGAGAACGACTCCAGCCCCTTCGGCACCACCGGCTGCTGCAACGCCAATCCCGGCGGTGGCCACGTCGCAACAATCGTGATCGCCAACCATGGCCCACGCGGCGTGCAAGACGCCACGCCCTACAACCACTACTCGCTGCTCAAGACCATCGAGGACGCCTTCCACCTCGGCTGCCTGCAAAACACCTGTGACATTGCCAACGTCAAGCCCATGACGCCACTCTTCGTCAGCAGCGACACCAGCAACAACTAACCCAAGACACCGAGCAGGAATTCATACTGCAAGGACGCACCACTCGGACGGGGCCGTTCTCTAAAGGACGACCCCTTTCCTCTACTACGCCAGTCTAGCCCCGATATGGCACCCCCATGTCTCTGACCGTCTCCGCCCATAGTCACGCATACCCTTCCTCACACTACCCTTGCGATTGGTCGCAGGCCCCGATATTGCAGACCACGACATGACACACGCCAGGATATTCTCCCTGGGAGAGTCCCTGGAATAGCACGTGAGCTGGGCCGCTGTCTCAGGTGTGTCATACTGCCGAACAATGCGTAAGCGCTTTGGTGATGTGAGGTGATCCCTCATGGACACGCCACAGCCATCGGACACGGATAGCGGGCTCACGGCGGCGACCACCACCGCCCAGATAATCCGCACGCCAGACCAGCGTGTGCGCGTCTTTGTCAGCTCGACGCTCGACGAGTTAGCCGCTGAGCGAGCCGCCGCGCGTGAGGCCATCACCCAGCTCCGCCTCACCCCCATCCTCTTCGAGTCTGGCGCTCGCCCCTATCCGCCGCGCGAGCTCTACCGCGCCTACCTGGCGCAGAGCGATATCTTCGTCGGCCTCTACTGGCAGCGCTACGGCTGGGTCGCGCCGGGCATGGACATCTCCGGCCTGGAAGACGAATACCAGCATGCGGGAGCGAAACCACAGCTGATCTACGTCAAGACGCCCGCGCCTGCCCGCGAGCCCCGCCTGCAGG
>DASVOW010000484.1:0-2478 GCA_036383155.1 Ktedonobacterales bacterium | reverse complement strand
GCGGCGGCGGCGCTGGCACAGCCGAGGCGAGTGACGTTGAGCATTTCGGTCATTTGCAGCCAGCCTTGGCCGGGGCCGCCGATGCAGCGGGCGAGCGTGCCGGTGAAGGTGACTTCGCCGCTGGCAAAGGAGCGCACGCCGAGCTTGTCTTTGAGGCGCTCGATGCGGTAGGGATTGCGGCTGCCGTCGGGCAGGCGGCGCGGGATAAGGAAGAGGCCGAGGCCGCGTGTGCCGGGTCCGGCGCCTTCTGGACGCGCGAGGGTGAGAATGAGGTCTGCGGCGACGTTGCTGCAGAACCATTTCTCGCCGGTCAACTCCCACCAGCCGTCGTGAGTGGCGCTTGGGCGGGCGGTGGTGGCGGTCTGACCGAGGTCGGAGCCGCCCTGCTTCTCGGTCATGAACATGGCGCCGGTGTTAAGGGTGTCGAGGTCGGTGGAGAGCAGGTGGGGCAGGTATTCAGCAATGACATCGGCTGAGGCGTACTTGAGCAGGGTGCGGGTGAGGGCGCGTGTCATGCTGAGGGGGCAGAAGAGGCCGGATTCGACCTGCTCGGCGAGGTAGATGAGGGCGTCGTTGAAGACGAGCGAGGTGGGTTGGGAGGACTCGCGAGCGTCGGGGATGGGGGGACGGAGGGAGAGTGCGTGCAAGGCGAATTCGCTGTAGAAGATGCGCTCAAGCTCGCGGTAGGCGTGCGAGTGCTGTATCTCGTCTATGCGCTCGCCGCGCTTGTCGCGTTGGATGAGCGTGGGCGTGTGGCGGTCGGCTTCGGCGGCGAGGGCCTCGATTTCGTTGCCCAGCCGGGCGCCGAGGGCACGCAGCTGTGGCTCGCCGCCGGCTAACTCGTCAGGGGCGAGGCGGCGCTTGAGAAGGAAGCGCAGGTATGGGTCGGCGTCGTAGTAGTTGATGGCGCTGGTGTCGGGCATCGCGCCGTATTGGAGCTTTGCGTCGCCAGTGGCAGCCACAGCCGCTGTTGGTCGATCTGGCTTAGTCATCACCATTGATGTGCTCCTTCGCTTGTTCGGTTTGTGCCGATTTGGGGCGGCGGGTGCGCTTGGGACGCTCGGTTACAGTAGCGGGCTGGTTGGCGCTTTGCTCCGGTGCTGCTTGCTCTGCGGGATCGTCGGGTGTGGTTGTGGTGAATGTTGGGCGCAGGATGATGGTGGCGAGCGGAGGCAGCGTCAGCGAGAGCGAGTGGTCTTTGCCATGCATGGGCACCGGCTCGCTCGCCACTCCGCCCAGATTGCCCACGTTGCTGCCGCCGTAGATGGATGCGTCGGAGTTGAGGATCTCTTCATAATGGCCGGGGAAGGGCACGCCGATGCGGTAGTTGTGGTGTGGCGTGGGTGTGAAGTTGCAGACGAAGACGAGCGGGTCGCGGCCGCCGGCGCCGTAGCGCATGAATGCGACGACGCTGTGGGCAATGTCTGACCCGTCGATCCATTCGAAGCCCTCGGGGCTGAAGTCGCGCTCGTGGAGGGCTGGCTGCGAGCTGAGCAGGGTGTTGAGGTCGCGCACGAGGAGGCGAAGCTGCTGGTGCGGGAGGCCTTCCGGGTTGCCAGGATCGAGGAGGAACCAATCGAGGAAACCGGCGAAGTTCCACTCGGACCACTGGCCGAACTCTCCGCCCATGAAGAGGAGCTTTTTGCCGGGGTGGGAGTACATATAGGTGTAGAGGGAGCGCAGATTGGCAAATTTCTGCCACCGGTCTCCGGGCATCTTGTTGAGCATGGAGCCTTTGACGTGGACGACTTCATCGTGAGAGAAGGGGAGGACGAATTTCTCGGAAAAGGCGTAGACGAGCGAGAAGGTGAGCTCGTTGTGGTGGTAGCTGCGGTAGATGGGGTCGTGGCGCATGTAATCCAGGATGTCGTGCATCCAGCCCATGTTCCACTTGAGTGAGAAGCCGAGGCCGCCCTCGGACGGAGGGGCGGTGACTTTGGGCCAGGCGGTGGATTCCTCGGCGACCGTGAGCGCGTGGGGATGGCGCGCGTGAATCGTCTCGTTGCACTCCTGGAGGAAGCTTATCGCTTCGAGGTTCTCGCGCCCACCGTAGCGGTTGGGGACCCACTCGCCCTCTTTGCGAGAGTAGTCGAGGTAGAGCATGGAGGCGACGGCATCGACGCGGAGGCCGTCAATGTGGTAGGTGTCCAGCCAGAAGAGGGCGTTGCTGATCAGGAAGTTGCGGACCTCGTTGCGCCCGAAGTTGAAGACGAGGGTGCCCCAGTCGGGGTGCTCGCCCAAGCGTGGGTCTTCGTGCTCGTAGAGGTGGGTGCCGTCGAAGTAGTTGAGGCCGTGCTCGTCTTTGGGGAAGTGGGCGGGAACCCAATCGAGCAGGACGCCGATGCCGTGCTGGTGGCAGTGATCGACGAAGTACATGAAATCCTGCGGGGTGCCGTAGCGGCTGGTGGGCGCGAAGTAGCCGGTGACCTGGTAGCCCCAGGAGCCGTCGAATGGGTGCTCGGCGATGGGCATGAGCTC
>DASVOW010000483.1:0-4235 GCA_036383155.1 Ktedonobacterales bacterium | reverse complement strand
AAGCGGGAGCGGGAAGAGGCGAGACGTCGTTCGACGATCACTGCGTTGGTCGTCCACGAGGCCGTACGCGAAGAAGGTGAGCGCGAGCTCGAGCGCCATCCAGTCACCCTTGCGTGGTCGGGTCTGGCAGCCGGGCTCTCGATGGGATTCTCCATGGTAGGGCAGGGCTTGCTCCTGGCGCATCTGCCGGATACATCATGGCGGCCATTACTCGCGAGCTTCGGCTACACCTTTGGCTTTCTCATTGTCGTGCTTGGTCGCCAGCAACTCTTCACCGAAAATACGCTGACGGCTATTCTGCCGCTGCTGGCGCATCCTGGCCGTCGCACACTTCAACGAGTTGCGCAGCTCTGGGGCATTGTCCTTGCGACGAACCTGCTCGGCGCATTGATCTTTGCAACGGTCGCCGCACATACGCCGATCTTTACACCGGAGGTACAGGCGGCATTCGCAAAGATCGGGCACGACGCGATACGAGGTGACTTCGTAACGACGCTGTTGCGGGCAATCGTGGCGGGATGGCTGATCGCACTGATGGTTTGGCTGCAACCCGCAGCAGATGGAGCGCGGCTCCATGTCATCATTCTGATCACCTATCTCGTAGGACTAGGTGCCTTCGCCCACATCATCGCCAGTTCGGTGGAGGTGATGTACCTGGCGAGCACAGGCGCCATTTCATGGCTAACGTATTTCGGCGGCTTCATGGTACCGACACTGATTGGCAACATTATCGGCGGCGTCGTTCTGGTTGCCGCACTCAATTACGCGCAGGTTGCCACTGAGGGACAGCCGCTGCATACCTGAGCAGGGAGGGAGATTCCAATGGCAGAGGCAAGAGAGCCATCTACCACTCGTGATACGGATCATCTGGCCCCGAACGGCAGTCTGCGTGATGCTGGGAGCCAATCCCAGCGGGCCGCAGAAAGCACAGAAAAGAACAATCTAGGAGCCGCTCCGGATGTGCCACGCGGGCCGAATACGCCCGATAGCCTGGAGCAGCCTCACGACCTGGGCGACGTTCCCGCCGAAACGGGGATCCATATGCATCCTGCGTCATTGACCTTGCCAGAACAAGATCTAGACATGACGGAAGGCGATGAGCCGACGATTCCCTAGGTGATCTGGAGAGTCGAGCGGCAGGATGGCACAATGAGCATTTTGGAGGCACATGTGATGGCTTCGGATGGAGAGAACCGAGAAAACGTGAGGAAGGACGACGAGGAACGTCACGCCTATGGAGCAGAACAGAATGCCTCGCCAGGGGTCGAGGGCAGCGACGATGTGGCCGCGGACAATGATGCGAGCCAGCGTGCCAGCGGTGAAGCGGGGGAATTCGCTGGGGCGGGGGTTCCCGGTGCGGGCGGTCGTTCCGGCGGCACACCTGACGCAGGGGGGTTAGGCTTGCCGGGAGGAGTCCGCAGGCTGGGCGCGGGAGCCGCGCCGACGCGAGATGCGAGACAAGGCGGCACACCCCTCACGGGCGGCCTGGGAACACCTGGCAACGCAGCGGCGGGCAGCAGCGAGGCTCACCCGCTAGCTACGCCTGACACAGAACCGGGGGGACCAGCGCATGGCATGGAGTACCCACACACGCCACAGCGCCCAAGCGAGCGCGATCGTAGCGGGCATCTCTCAGTCGCCGGTGGCAGCGCGGGCAGCGGAGTAGGCGGGGCAGATCTGCTGGATGACGTCCCACACGAGGATGCTCAGGATGATGATGGCGCGGAGGCAGAACATCCGGCATCATCTTGAACAGAGGCACGACGACATTTGAGCACTCTCGTCCAATGTTTCACGTGAAACATTGGACGAGAGCAAAGAGTCCATGCGTGGGCGCTGAGATCGGCAGTGCGGAGTCTCATAGCTGGTCGTGAGCTTCGCGGCGAGCACGCAGGCTCAGCCATGTGGCCCCGCCCATCAGCACGAGCGCCACCGCACCGATGACCAGCGCAATCGGCACGCCTGAATCGACCGCCAGGGCAGCGCCTCGAAGCGCAGCCGCACCGATGAAGACGGAACCGGTGAGCACGAGGAGCCGGGAACGGGTTCCGACGCCGACGCCCACGATGACCAATGCCTCGACCGCGAGCAGGAGCGCATAGAGCCAGTTTGGATCCACCTGGAACGATTGGCTCAGCGTGGGCAGGAGCAACAAGAGTGAGCCGATGAGCGAGAGCACCTGACCAGCGCGGACCGGCCGCCCCAGGCGCTTATCACTGGCAACCAATGCGCCAATCAGAATCTGATAGCTCGCGGGAGCTAACACGAATGCTTGTGTGTTAGCGGCTCCGAGCCAGCGCGCCTGCCAGGTAATCGCCAGGGCGACGAACTCGCCAGCGACGTACCAGGCAAGGCGGCGGCGCGATTCGCGGCCTAGCAAGCCGAGCAGCCCGGCAAGCGAAAGCAGCGTGACGACCACCGTCTCTGTCGCGGGTGAGTGCGGCGAGAAGCTGTCGGGGGAGAACAGCGCGACGACGACGGCGCCCGCGCTGACGAGCAGTCCGCTCCACTGGTGGAGTATCACACCTACGGCACGCACATCGCGCCATGATGACGATTCTGGCACGTCGTCCGCAAGATTGACCCACCACATCGGACCGCGAGAGCGAAGCGTGGGCAAGCGCACCCAGAGCCAGGAGCCGATGAAGTAGAGCCAGCCGAGCGCGGAGAAGCTCAGGAGGCCCTGCCACGAGGTCCACTGCGACGCGTTGGAGGTGGCGGCAAGCGCAAGGAGGCCAAGGACGAACGGCAAAGGCAGGGCATCGGCGCGCGACTCGATGGCCACCACGAGATAGGCAGCGATGGCCAGCGCGACGAGCGCAGCGGCCTCGAATGCGGGGTAAGGCCGGCTCGTTATGGCGGTCGAGGCGGTCGCGATGGCGGCAGCAGCGTATGCGGGCCATGACCAGCGCGGGCCAAGGATTCGCCCAATGAGCAGGCCGAGCAGCGCGAAGCACAGCGCGAGCGGCAGCAATGCATGGGCGTCGGGCTGGACGACAATTGCCCAGGCGGCATAGAGCGTGGCAACGAGAGCGCCCCAGGGTTGGCGTTCCAGGACGGCGATGGCATAGGCCACGACGGCAAAGATCAGGAGGAGTGTTTCGAGCTGCCCCGCATCTGGCGGTGTGATGCGGGTGGCGGCAACAATCGAGCCTTCGACCGCGATACCATAGACCGCGAGCGCCCATTTCCAGCCCATCCACCGGCTGAGCGCCATGCCTAGCGCGGCGCAACCAAACGTGATGATGAGGGTCGGCATGAGATTGTCGGGGCCGGGCAGGAAGAGGATGGCTCCCAGTGCGTAGAGTATGGAGACGACGGTAAACGCGGGCTCGCGGTCCTGCAGGCAGAGGATGTATGCCACCAGCGCAAAGGCCAGCAATTCGGCCACCTGCCAGGTAGGCGCGGCTGGCCCAAGATCGGATAGCGAGGCGATAGCACTGAGGGACCCCAGCGCGGCAGCACTATGAAGGGCAGCGTTCCACCAACGGCCGCGGAGCTGGCGCAATGCCGCACCAACGCCAGCGATGGCGAGGACCAGCACGAACGATGCAACGTGGTCTCGCGTGAGGATCAGCGCCCACAGCGCAAACAGGGCGGGGAAGAGCGGCATCCAGGCCTGACCTTCCCAAAGAGCGGCTACCAGCGCCAATACGGCATCAGCTAGCAGTATCCATGCGGCGAAGGGGATGCCCAAGAAGGAGAGATCAGCAGTGCTGAGTTGATGGTTCAGCGAGAGCGCCAGCCCGCCCATAAGGGTCGCGAACAGGGCGATGATGTAGGGCGCATACACCCACTCGCGAGCCAGGACCCATCTGATGGTGAGCGCAGCGACCGCCGGAACAAGGACCACGGCGGCGAGGATCCAGCCATTTTGCGTTCTGCCTGAATCGAAGATAAAGGGCAGCAGAGCAAGGAGGCCGAAGAAGCCGACGACTAACCCGCCTGGCGCCGGCTGCCGCTCGCGTCTGCCAGCAATCAGAGCGGCCAGTGTGAAGATCACCAGTATCGTCGTCTGGTATTCCGCTGAGTGTCCTAGAAGCAGCGTTACCACGTAGACGGCGTCGCTGAGCGCCACCAGATAGACAGGAAGGGCAAATCGGCGCGTGGCGGGGCGTAGACTAAGGTACTGAGCGACAATCCAGACGCCGAGTGTGAGAGCCGTCTCGAAGGTCGCGAAAGCGAGCCACCCAGGAGACGATGGTGAAGTAACCAGAGCTCGAACCAGGGCGTTG
>DASVOW010000482.1:0-8968 GCA_036383155.1 Ktedonobacterales bacterium | reverse complement strand
GCATCAAGAGCCTCTTGCGTGCGCCGCTCCAGCAGCCGGCGCTCAGTGACGTCGCGCGAGACGGCGATCGCGCCGACGATGGCGCCTGTCTCATCGCGCAGCGGCGCGCCACTGATATTGACCTGCAAGTCGCGCCCATCGACAGAGCGCATACGCACATCCAGCGCATTGGAGCCGGTTAGCGCTTCGCCGCGCAGGAGGCGACCCACCCCAGACTCGTCAGGGGGAATAGGGCGGCCCTGTTCGTCGCGGATCTGGGCGATGGCGGCACGCTCAGCAGGCGAGCCCTTCTCATACTCGGGGTAGGTATCAGCGAAGAACGCTCGGGCGGCGGCATTAGTGCGCAGGATGTAGCCCTCATGATCGTAGATACCGACCGCATCGGTGATCGCCTCAAATGCCGTCTCCAATTCACGCGCCCGCGCCATCGCCTCTCGGCGCAGTCGTGTAATTTCGAGATGAGAGGAGATGCGCGTGAGCACCTCACGCGCCGAGAAGGGTTTGACGAGATAGTCGTCTGCTCCGGCCTCCAGTCCTTCGATGGTGGCCTCCTCTCCGGCGCGGGCCGAGAGCAGGATGACAGGGACCGCGCGCGTGTGTGGATCGTCGCGCAGGGCGCGCAGCAGGCCAAAGCCATCGAGCTCCGGCATCATCACGTCGGAGAGGATGAGATCAGGGACTCGCGCCTGCGCCGCCGCCAGCGCCGCCGATCCGTTGGGTACGACCTCAACGTCGTAGTGAGCGGTCAGGAGCCGTTGCAGGTACTCGCGCAGGTCGGCGTTGTCGTCGGCTAGCAGAATGCGCGCCCGCGCGGCTCCGTCCGAGAGAGGCGCCAGGCGAACAGGAGATTTACCGTCTTCGCGCAGCCAGCGCACATCATCGTCTCTCTGCGCGTCACCGCCATCGAAATCAGCCGCGCCATCTGGCAGCCAGCGGCTCGCCTCCTCCACATAAGCGACAGCGCCCAAGGCTGTGGAGGCCGTCTTATGCTGGTCCCGCTGCCTCTGGGTCGTCGCGGTTTCTTGTATGCGCGTGGGGGGCAAATGGGCTGCGCCGGTCGGGAGTGTTATGGTAAAGGTGGTGCCATGGCCCACCTCGCTGGCGACGGTGATGGCGCCTCCGTGGAGATGGACCAATTCGTGGACCAGCGCCAGACCGATGCCGGAGCCCTCGTAGCTACGCGACCGCACATCATGCGCGCGGTGGAAGCGCTCGAACACGCGAGGAAGCTCGTCCGCAGTGATGCCAACTCCTGAGTCGCCGACTGTCAAGGCGATCTGCCGGCCGTCTTCGATGGGGTGCAGAGCCACAGTGATTGTGCCTTCAAAGGTGAACTTAAAGGCGTTGGAGACGAGATTGAGCACGATCTTCTCCCACATCTCGCGGTCCACATAGACGGGCTCCTTCACCTTGCTATCTAGCGGCGGGCAGTCTACGACGAGCTCCATGCCAGCCTTTTCGATGAGCGAGCGAAAACTGCTTGCGAGCTCAGCCGTGAATGCGGCAAGATCGGTTGGCGCATACGTCGCCTGGGCGCGCCCGGACTCGATGCGGGCGAAATCCAGCAGAGTGTTGACGAGCTTCAAGAGGCGCAGGCTGTTGCGCTGCACGAGGAGCTGGCGATCACGCTGGCGTGGCGGAAGCGGCTCATCGGTATCGCTCAGGCTGTCTTCAAGGGGGCCGAGCATAAGCGTCAGCGGGGTGCGGAACTCGTGGGAGACGTTGCTGAAGAAGGTTGTCTTAGCCCGGTCAAGCTCCGCCAGAGTCTCGGCGCGCTTGCGCTCCTCCTCATAGGCATGCGCTGCCGCGAGACCCGAGGCAAGGTGGCTCACCAATAAGTCGTAGAAGCCTTCGTAGTCGTCGTCGAGGGCGCGCATTGGACTGACGCCCGCAACGAGCATGGCGGAGGGCCGGCTCTGGCCCGGCTCGGTGATTGGCAGCATGAGCGCGGCCTTGGGCATCCACTCGCAGCGGTCGGGCGCTAGTACCTCATGCCAGATCTCCGCTGCCAGGGGTATTACCTCGCGTGCGCCGGTTTGCGCCGCCTGGAGCAACGGCCTGAGCACGCCATATTCCATCGCGCCCGCGGGTGATGTCTCCTCGTCGCTTGTGGGAAGCGTCAACGCAGTGAAGGCGAGCGCATGGTGGTCGATGAGCCCGGCGGTTGCCGCGAGATGCGCATGTGTGCCGTCGCGGTCGAGGAGATACAACAGGGCAAATGGCACGTCGGCTGCGTCATGCCCCACCACTTCGATTGCTCGTTGGCAGACGGACTCGGCGGTGTGAGCATCCACGATCGCGGCGGCTACGTCGCGTGCCGTGCGCGTGCGTCGCTCCGCAAGCACACGCGATGTCGTCTCGGTCACGGCGCAGAAGACGCCGGCCACGCCGCCTGATTCATCCTGAATCGGACTGTACGAAAATGTGAAGTAGCATTCCTCGGCGTAGCCGCTGCGCTCCAGGGGAAGGAACTGGTCGTCGGACCAGGTTGCCTTGCCTTCGTGCAACACGCCTTTGAGCATTGGCCCAATGATGTGCCAGATCTCGGGCCATACCTGCCGCCCAGCCGCGCCGAGTGACGCCGGATGCTTTGCACCCACGATGAGGCGGTAGGCGTCATTGTAGAGCATGACCAGATCCGGTCCCCACCAGATCAAGATCGGGAAGCGTGAGTGCAGGCAGATGCTGACTGCTGTGCGCAGGCTCTGCGGCCAATCTTCCACTCGCCCAAGTGGTGTCTGTGACCAGTCCATCGCGCGCATGCGCTCCGCCATCTCGCCCGCGCCCGGAAATACAGTTTCAAGGCTCAATTGCGGCCCAGCCATCGCTGCGGACGCAGAAGACACGCACTCAGCGGTCTGGTCCATCTATAGCTCCTAGTATTGGTTGGCTGGCATCGTCATGTATATATCTGCTCTCTAGAACACCGCGGAACATCTATTCTCCGCTCTGCGACAATCCAGTCAGTAATCCAAGCTGTTTGTATTCTCCCCCGCTCATCTAAGGTATTTACACACAGCAATATTGGGGCCGGGAAATGAACTGCCGACGTGACAACCGACCGTTTTTGGTGGGGACGAAGTCAATAGGGGTAGTCCTCGGCGAGGCCGGGAACGACGGTGCCGGGAGGCACGGTGTGATCGGGGGTGATGACGACGAGGCCGGAGTGCGGCAGCACGGCGAGGGTGTACGTGGTGCCTTGCTGGTCGAGGAGCTGCGCCAGCATAGGATGCGGATCACGGGTGATGATGATGAAGCTGGGGCGGTTGGCGGCGCTGACCGTTTCGAGCGCGCCGGGGGGACGGCGCAGGCCGCCGAGGGCGACCTGATCGTAGTAGTCGGCGGTGGTGATCTGGCCGTTGGTCTCGAAGGTGACGAGGTTGCCGAGCCAGTGATTGGCCCAGGCGGCGTGGATGTTGTGCGATTTGAGGTAATCGAGCAATTCGCTCTGGTCGAGGGGAACGCGGTGGTAGTAGGGCGACTGGAAAGTAGCGGCAGGGTCAGCCAGCGTGTAGCTCGCAAGCTGGACGGCGCCAGTGAGCAGCACGACGGCGAGCGCGAGGGACCAACCACGGCGCATCTGCTGCGGCGTGAGGGGATGGCGGCGCAGGAGTTGCCAGAGGCGCGGACCGGCGACGATTAGCGCGAGCAGCAGGAACGGCTCGATCAGCGCGAGGGGGACGGCGTAGCGTCCGGCCCAGTCGCGCTCGCAGGGCTTGGTGGAGGCCCAGGCGGAGGTTCCCAGGCAGAAGATGGCGGTGATGATGCCCGCGTAGAGCAGCGGCAGCCCGACGCGCAGCGCATTCGCGTTGGTATCGCGGCGGCGAGCGAGCACGAAGGCGCCGGCGATGCCAACGAGCGGCGGCAGCAAGAGCAGCAGACGCAGCGGCAACGTTGCCAGCGGCTCGGCGGGCAAGGCGCCATCGAGCACGCGAGGGGCGACGCAGGTGGCGTAGCGCGCGGTGATGGCGGCGTTGAGGAAGAGGCGCCCGTGGCGGGCCGCGCCACTGACAGCAGGGCTGACATCGGTCTGGGTCACGTAGACAAGCAGATTCTCGGCGTGATGCTGGGCGGCGTAGATCCAGGCGGGCAGTCCACCGATTGCCAGGCCTGGCAGCGCGGCGAACACTGGGGCGAGTGCGCGCACTGGCTCGTTGGGGGGAGTGTCGTGTGGGGCGGGGCGGCGCAGCAGGCGCGCCCAGAGGGATGGGTAGGCGCGCTCGACGAGGGCTGCGAGCAGCCAGAGGCCACAGGCGAGCAGCGCGTAGGTGATCAGGGGATTGATCCAGATGCCGAGCCCAGCGAGGAAGCCCCAGAGCAGCCAGCGCCAGGCCAGGGATGCGCTGCGCGCGCGCGCATGGATGGCATCGCGCAGTGTGACGGTGACGAGCAGCAGCGCGAGGGTGATGATGTAGACTTCGATCTGGCCGCCCCAGGCGCGTAGCTCGGCGACGGTGTCATAGAGCGGGGGAACGGCGGCGAGCAGCGCGGCGAGTCCGGCGAAGAGCGGAGTGGTGCGCGCGTCGCGGGGCAGCAGGGCGTATGCCAGTCGCCATGTGAGGTAGACGAGCAGCGGCGCAAGCAGGATCGGCACGGCGCGCAGCGCCCAACTCGACGGGCCAAAAACGGCGAAAAGCGCGGCGACGAGGTAGGCCTCGAGGCTGCCCATGTAGGGCTGGAGGTAGAAATAGGTGGGGTATTGCCCGTGGAGAATGCGCTCCGCCTGGATGCCGAGCAGCGCTTCATCGCCGTCGATCATGGCATGCGTGCGGATCACCAGCGCCACGCGCACGAGCAGCGTCAAGGCGATGGCGAGCGCCAATGGGGCGCGGGGATGGCGCGCTACCCATGCGGCCAGCCGATCCGCCCAACCGCTAGGAGTTGCGACGTCCGCCAGCGTTGCTTCCGTAGCCTGACGCGCCATCCCTATCTGCTCCACGCTCTCGCCGCCGCTCTGACTGCTCTCGGCCATCTCACGCATGAATTCTCGCCTCGCGGACTCTTTATTACCAGTTGTTATATGGTATGTTCGTCGTCTGTCGCGAGTATAGCATAGTGGATGTGAATGCGTATCGAGACGGGAAGCGGACGCCTCTTGGCAACAGCCTCTCGGCAACAATACGTAGATGTGGTACACATTCTGCTATTAGGCAGGGGGATGTGTTGTTGTAGCAGAGGTTAAGGGAAGTCGATCCAATTCGCGCAACTCGGCATCTAGAGGGATCCCACTGTGAAATTGTACTGTCAATGTGCCTATCCAATACGCGTAGCCGGCCAGTGGACCGGACAAGAATATCGTCTGCTTCTGTTTGATGGTGAGCAAGGAGCGCAAGACGAGCGCGAGCCAATTACCCATTGCCCTCGTTGTGGAGACGCGGTGCATCCCGCGGACCTGCACTGGCTGGCGCCACCAGCGCAACCTGCACTGCCTGCGAAACGCTCGACTGACGCTCCGCGTCCCGATGGGCAGGAGATATCATCTTCGGAGCAACTCTAATCTAGGGAGGTGGCGGTTGGGAGGCGGCGGTTGCAGCCGCGGCCGGTGCCCGGCAGTCACTTGGCCGCCCACGGGCGCCACGACGTCCACCTGCGTGGATAGGGACGGGGCGAGGTTGCATTTCGATGGGGCTCATTCAGGAATCGTAATTTATAGGACTGGCTGCGCCTTTTGAGGGCGAATGGATCTCGCTTGTACCTGCTTGTGGCTGCTCACTGCTGCCCAATCGTTATGCAAGTATCCCCGTGTATTGTATTCATATACCTTCCAGTAGCTCTTGCTCTCAGGGCTGTGGCGTCACCGCGCCGGAATGGCGGCGGCTTGGATGTGGGACGCGCTCCCTGATGGCATATAATGTATTGAATTGAGCATCACGTCTCACGCCGGTGGATGCCGTCGTGATTGGGAGATATTTTGGCTGGCGTGATGGGAAAGCGAGGCGCGTTGTGCGGCAGATGGAGCATGAAGGCGAGCTGATCTGGCTACGCCAATCGGCGACGTTCTCGGTGAATGGGCAGACGCGTACGGTGGAGATCGCCGTGCCGGTGCGTCCCGATGCCTCGGCTGAGGAGGTCGAGGCACTGATGAGCCAGGCAAATATGGGGATGGACGCCCTCACGCGCGAGCTGGATACGCGCGTCGCCGCGCTGCTGGCGGGCGAGGCACAGCACGCCGCGGTAACGAATGTAATGGAGGCGGCGCACACACACGTTGCTCCTGCCGCCACACCGGTCGCCGCACCGGTCGCCGCACCGGTCGCACTGTCCGCAGCCGCCACCACGCCGCCAGCCGAGCTTACTCCCAGCGCCAGGCCAGCCAGCACGTCATCATCAGCCGCCGCTTCACCCGCTGAGGCTCCCACGCAGGCTACGAGGCCCGCGCAGGCAGCACCCACTCGCCCACAGCCCGCACAGACAGCCCCGCAGCAGCCCGCACCGACGCGGGCAGGCGCGAGCGGTCCATTGCGCACACAGCCGCCAGCGGCAGCACAGCCACCCGCGAAACCCACACCGGCCCCAACCACAGCTACGACGCCAGCGGGACCCGACATCTCGCGCGCCGAATTCATCTCGGCGGCGGCGGAGATGGGGCTGAATCCGGGGCAGGCGATGGAGCGATTGGGTGTGCGCTCGCTGCAGGGGCTCAATCTGCGCGAGGCGCTGGAGGCGCTGCGACGGCAGATGGTGCGCGACGGCGGCGACGGGCCGGCTATGCCAGCGCCTACCACTCCGCCCGCGCAGGGCTCGCGCTCGGCACAGGCGACACGCGCCACGTCTTCCGCGTCCATCACGCCAGGGGCTGGGCGGCGCGAGGCGGCTCAGCCGCAGCCGCCTCGCTACTTCGAGGAAGAGGATGATCTGGAGGCGGCTGATTTCACCTTCACGCTGGATGGTGACAGTGACGGCGATTTCTACGATGAGTTCGGCGGTGCCGTGGGCGAGGAAGCGGCAGGGTATAACGCAGACGGCCTGAACGGCGCGTCGCACGACTTCGGCGTGCTGGATGATCTGGAGGATATCGATCTGGACGAGGTGCCAGACTTTGGGCCACCCCCGACACCTGCGCGGACGGCGCCCGTCATGCCCGTCATGCCGCCCGCACCGGCTGCACCGGCTGCACCGGCTGCACCGGCTGCACCGCGTCGCGGAACGGCGCGGGCAAACGCCGCCGCACCGGCAGAGGAGACTGCGGCGGTGGAGGAGACCCCAGCGGTGGAGGGCCGGTCGCTCGGGATGCAGCGTATCGGGCATTTCCGCTCGGTGCGTGGGGGTGGAGCGCCAACGGGCCAGCAGCGCATGGCGTATCGTAATATCGTCGTGCGCGAGCTCGGCGACGGCGACGCGCGGGCGCTGGTGCAGGGTATCTGGCGCGTGACACCCGACCGGCTAGGCAGCGAGCAGCTCGATGCACTCGTGAGCTGGGGCAAGCGCGATACGTTTGCCGAGGAGGTCGCGCTGGTGCTGGCGGTGGTGCAGGAGGAGCGTGAGCGCAACGACAACGCGGCCAGCACATCCGATGCTCCCACGGAGGCCGCGCCGCCCCAGGCCACTCCACGCGCCAACGGCACAGGAACGGCAGCGCAACGCCCCGCGCCACGCACACGCACAGCAGCCACGCGCCCGACGCCGCAGGCGGGAGATCTGTAAATGCGCGTCGTCGGGGGAACGGCGAAGGGTCGCAAGCTGAAAGCGCCAAAGACACCCGGCACACGACCGGTGATGGATCGTGTCAAGACGGCGCTGTTTGACATCCTGGCGCAGCAGGTGAAGGGGACGCGCTTCCTCGATCTCTTCGCGGGGACGGGCAGCATCGGCATCGAGGCGCTGAGCCGGGGCGCGAGCGCGGCGACATTCATCGAGCTGGGCCCGGAGGCGCTGCGCTGTGTGCGCGACAACCTCGCCATCACGGGCTTCACAGGGCAATCAGAGGTGTTGCGCACGGATGCGTTCAAGTTTTTGGAGAGCGCGCGGGTGGCAGGGAGGCGCTACGATATCGTGTATGTCGCGCCGCCGCAGTATCAAGGACTGGCGGCAAAGGCGCTGACGCAACTCGACGCCGCTCCCCTCACCGAGCCGGGCGGGCTGGTAGTCGTGCAGGTGGACCCACGCGAGGGCGCAGAGGTGCGCGGCGTTCCCCTGCGGCATTTGCGGGAGAGCGACGAGCGGCGCTACGGCAGCACGCTGCTGCTTTTCTACGAGCACGGAGGTGATATAACTGAAGGAGAGCGTGATCGGCACACAGAGGGCCGATCGGAGCAATCTGAGCAACGATCAGAGGAAGAGTAAAGCGCTATGAGCGCACCAGCACGATTTTCGTTTTTGGATGAGGGCGAGGCAGTTCGGCGGCTGGGGGTGGACCGCGACACCCTGCTGACGTTCGTGCGGGAGAAGCGGCTGCGCGCCTATCCGGGCGTGGGCAAGGGCAACTTCTATCGCCTGCGTGATATTGACGCGCTGCACGCCGAGCTGTACGCCGAGGCGGCCAGCCCAGCGGCGGCGACAGACGAGGGCGAGGCGCCGCCGACGGGGCGCAAGGTGTTTGACCCGGCGTATAAGGTGCATGTGCGCTTGCAGGCGGACCTCAAGTGGTATGACCTGGAGGACGAAGACTTGCAGGCGTGGGTGCGCGAGTTGCACGAAGACGGCTATCCTCGCCAGCGCAGCAACATCACCGCGGTGATGGCCAAGCTGCAGCGGCTCGTCGATCTGATGGACGAGGCGGCGGCGGGGTGGCAGACACTCAAGCCGAGCTTGCCCGCCCAGGCAGCGTCTCCAGCGCCGGATGCGCCGTCTGCGACTGGCGAGAGCGCCACCGAGCAGGGCAAGCCTCGCCGCAAGACACTACCGATGTTCTCAGGGACGCAGACGCCGCCCCCCTTGCAAGCGCCACCATCCCCGCCAGCGGCGCCATCCCCGCAGGCGGCGCCAGCCAGCCCAGCGACGAAGATGAGGGGCAGGAATCTCCCGATGG
>DASVOW010000481.1:0-3737 GCA_036383155.1 Ktedonobacterales bacterium | reverse complement strand
GACGAGGTCTTGGCTAGAGCCGTGGCGGCCTACGGATTCCCGGTCGAGACGACGCTGAGCGCCTATCGTGCAGCGCATCCGGGCGCCAATGCGGGCGACCTGCTCGCTGCTCTCCAGAGCGACCGGTTCTTCCGCATCCCCGTTCTCCACCTGGCCGACGCCCACGCGAAGAGCTCCGCGGCTACCTACATGTACGAGTTCGCCTGGCGCTCGCCGCAGTTCAACGGACGCCTTGGCGCGTTCCATGCTCTTGAGATTCCCTTCGTCTTCGACACGCTGGGTTACGGGACTGAGCTGCTCTGGGGAAACGACCCTCCGCAACAGCTCGCTGACACCATGCACGCCGCCTGGGTGGCCTTTGCGAAAACGGGAGATTCTGGTTGGCCGAGGTACGAGCGGTCGCGCAGGGCCACCATGCGCTTCGACAGCACATCGGAGGTCGTGGACGATCCTCGATCGCCTGTGCGGGCCCTGTGGGAAGGCCTGCGGTAGCTGCTGCCAGCCAGTGGCCAGCGCTGGCGAGCCGTTCCTCTGACGTGATCCTGGCCTACCGGGGGCAAGCGGCATTGGCATCGGCTTCGATGACCATTGCCAATCGCTTGCTACTTGGGCTTGGCTAGTCTTTGTTCGATCTTTGATCTACTTTTGATCTACTTTGTGGCCAATCGCGTTTGGTAACAGTGCAGCCGGACTAGTGCTGGGGGTGTAGCATGGAGGCATGAGCCAAGACGACCGCAGCGCCGCCATCGAATCTCTCGTGTAGCGCTCCACACGAAGGGGCGCAACGCAACGCAAGAAAACGAAAGGGAGCTACACACATGAGCGATCGACTCGTGAACGATCGAATGGGAAATGCCGCAGTGGCACCGCGCGGACGTGTGCCCCAGCGGGTCCGGTTCTTCAGCCCCATCCTGAAGGTCCTGCTGGTCGCCGGCATTCCACTGGGCCCCAACAAGCTCGTCACCATTCGGGGCCGCAAGAGTGGCCTGCTGCGCACCACGCCATTGGCGGTCGTTGAGGTAGGAGACAGACGGTGGATCTGGGCCCCTTGGGGCGAGGTCCAATGGGTGCGTAATCTGCGCGCTGCCGGGCGCGCGACCATCGCGATGCGGGGGCACAGCGAAGAAGTCAACGCGGCCGAGCTGGACCCGACGGAGCGTGTTGGGTACTTCCGCGACGTGCTCGGTCCTCTCGCGCGAAGCATTCCGTTTGGTGTCCTCTTCGCCCGGATCGTCGACGGCGTCGATCTCGACGATCCGGTGGCAGCGGCCAAAGGCCGGTGTGTCTTCGAACTCCGACCCGTTCGCTGAAGTCCGCTGCCGCAGCGGACCATCGAGTCATCCCCTGGCCTCGGTCGCTCGTTCGGCCAGGTGATGACTCGAGCGACGGACGACAGCCTCCTCGGCAGCGCGATGGGACGAGATAAGGGCGCCAGCGGCTGTCCGCCTGCTCTCATGTCCGTGCCAATGCTACGCTCTGTGTCTGCCTGAATAGTCACCGCGTTTGTGGCCAATCGCGCGGCTCACTGAATGTGGGCAGCACTGGCTCGTAACGCTCCCCGCAACGATTCCGAGACGGCGACACGATACGCTGGAATCGGATCACATGTTCGCGCGTAGGATGCTCGCCCGCGGCGAGGTCCACATCTCGGAAAATATAGAGGTACACCGTGTTTACACATGCAATGCGCTGGGCATATGTGGTTTATGCCTGGATCATCCTGGCGGCGGTCGTCGTGCAGTTCTTCCTGGCCGGCAGAGGGGTCTTCGCCGGCGTGAGCAACTTTCAAACGCATGCGAACTTCGGCAACACGATCTTCTTCGTCATGCTGTTGGGCCTGGTGCTGGCCTTCGCTGCGCGGCTCCCGTGGAGGGCCATCGGCCTGACAGCCCTGCTGCCGGTGCTCGTGGGGCTCCAGTCCGTCTTCATCGAGTTCTGGCACTCCGGCCAGGGCGGTCTGGCGGCGTTCCATGTCATCAATGGCCTGGCCATCTTCTCGCTGACGGGCTTCCTGGCGCTGCGGTCGCGCGGGTACATCGCCGTCCAACAACGTCGGACGGCTCTCCGGGAAGTACACGCTGCCTCACCGAAACAGGAGGAGGCTGTTCACTAAAGCAATCATGAAAGGAACACACGATCATGACTCTCTTCTCTTACGGCAAAGGAGAAGAACACATAGAAACCTCAGCGACAATGCCCCATTCCTGGCAGCGCTGCATCCAACCAACGCCATGCTGCTGTTTGGGTTAACCCTGCTGCTCATCATTCAGGGCGGCTAATGCAGCGGAGCGCGTGAGCGCAGGGAAAGGCCTGGAGTTAGCTTTTGTGGACGAAATCTAATAGAGGCTCTCAGCCCTGAACTGGAGCCGCATTAGAGCTACCAGGCAACGAGCAAGTTATGGTCTTGCGTTACCCTTGCCTGCTTTATTTGCTTACCGTGTCCAGGGCAGGCGTGGACTCGCGTGTCTGGCTACAAATCTGCCCGTTATGCGGCACATGAGATTCCGTCCACAAAAAGCTAACGCCAAGCCAGTGGCTACGCGAGACCTCTCATCGGAAATGAGAGCAAATACAGGTACAGGATAAGAAAATGAGACCAATCGAAACGCTGTTGATCGTGGCCAATTTCCTCACCTTTTTGGTGTTCGCAGTGCCACGACTGCGTGCAATACACTGGATAGGATATGCTGTCCTCATTACGCCCGCTCTGGCTGTTGTCCAGATCTTTCTGGAGGGACCACGGTGGGAAATGATTCCAGCATACGTGCTGACAGGACTTTTCCTGATCGTTTGGGTGGTGCAGCGCTTTGTAAAGTCGAACGGGGGCGCCAAACCTAGCCTGAGCCGCCGATTGGTTGTGGGTAGTGCAATCGCCCTGTGCCTCCTCGGCCTCTTGCTTTCTGCCGCTCTCCCTACGGTGCTCCCGGTCTTTCATATTCCTCGCCCAAGCGGACCCTACCAGATTGGGACGCTGACCTATCATTGGGTGGAAAGTCGCCACGAGATCTTCAGCACCGATTCCAGCGCCCATCGTGAATTGATGGCTCAGGTCTGGTATCCGGTCAAGGGAGATACCTCATCGGCGCGTGCTCCCTACGTGCAGGATGCCAGCGCACTTTCGGCCGCTATAGCACAGGGGCGTGATTTGCCGGGGTTCATCTTCGATCACCTCCAATACGTCACCACCAACGCCATTCCATCTGCACCCGTGGCAACCGATAGGCCAAACTACCCGGTGCTGATCTTCTTACCCGGCTTGGGCGGCTTTCGTCAGGGGTATACCCTCCAGATCGAGAATCTGGTCTCGCATGGCTACATCGTCGTCGGGCTTGATCAGCCCTACGCTGCCGCGACGGTCGTTTTCCCGGATGGGCGCCAGATCACCGGATGGACCGATGCTCAGCTGACCCCGTTCTACTATCAGAGCCTGAGTCCGGTCGAGCCAGCACCAACGCTGAACGGTGTAGTTCTCAAGCAGGGAATCATCCCCTATCTCACGCAAGACGTCAGTTTCACTCTTGATCAACTGACTGCTCTCAACGAAGCTGACCCGAACGGCATTCTGACCGGACGGCTCGACCTGCAGCGCACCGGGATATTCGGGCATTCGCTGGGTGGCATGATCGCCAGTGAAGCCTGCCACACGGATCCACGTTTGACGGCGTGTCTGATAATGGACGCCGCGATGCCTGCCGATGTGGTTCAGGCTGGATTGCGACAGCCAGCCATGTGGCTGA
>DASVOW010000480.1:0-4855 GCA_036383155.1 Ktedonobacterales bacterium | reverse complement strand
GATTGAGAACACACCTGCCAGCAGCGCCCGTGAGAATACGTCGCGTGGCACTCGCCTGGCTCGAAGTGCGCGCCGTCGCGCCTCCGCCGTGGCGCGCGGCCCCCACCGGCCGCCGAGATACTGCCACAGCAGCCAGATCAGCAGGGCCATCACGGCGACAGCCCACGGTATCGCTGGGCTCAGCGCCAGGTTTGCGCCAAGCAGCACCGCCCAGATCCCGCCAGGAATCAGCGCGACGGCAACACCCACGACTGCCGACGGTACCACCCCCAGTGTGCGCTTGGAGCCTACGTTCATTGCCTTCCTGTCCCCTCGAGTGAAACGCATCTGCATAACGCAGCACATGGCGACGATGCAATCGGGTGACGAAGGCGACCACCTATGACTAGAGTACGCGGTAGGGATACGGGTGCCACCCACCACAAGGTGCGGCAGCGGGGGTGAAACTATGTCGAGCGGAGAATCGCAGGACATAGTGCCGGCATCAGCTGCTGTGTTAAGGCAAATAGGTCAGCGAGTCATACCAATCGCTTGGCTCGCTGGCTTCCCAGACTAGCAGCAATGTGTCGATTGCCTGGGCAATGGATAGGTTTTGGTGAAGGAGGATCACGCCTGGAGTATGTTCACCACTGGCAATAAGCTCAGCGAAGTATGTGGGCATAGTGTGGTAGTCATGGCTTACCAATACTCGCTCACTTGCTGCGGCATGCCTAAGCACATCGGGATCAGGCATGCCACGTAATCCTGCCATTTCGCCTGTCTGGAAGTCAATGAGCGGTTGGCGCCGTAGCACACCCTTCACAATCCAGTTGTTGAAGTTGGCGTCGCCCTGAAAGCGCACTCGTTCCCCCACTGGCTAACCCTCAACAAAATCAGAGTGACCTGAACAATGTAGTGATTCAGGATGGTGATGATTGGAGAGTGGTGCGTCGAGCGCGTGCCGAGTTGAATTGTTCCCGTAGGCGGGCGTAGCGTGCAGGGTCGTTGGCCTCGGCAGCCGCTCGTTGCGCATTGTAGGTCGCCTCGCTCGCGGCGAACTCTTTATCAACCTCAAGGCGGTGGTCAAGGTAGTAGGCGATAGCGCCGTAAACTTCGGCAAGCGTTAGAGTAGTGTAAGCATCCTGGATTGCTTCGGCATCGTGGCCCTCGCGCCACAGCCAAACCAAGGACTCCAAGGGGACGCGGCTGCCTCGCACGTACAGCACTCCACTGCGTTCCTCGACGTAGGGATAATTGCCTTCTGTCATCGGATCACCTCCTCGCGTGCCGCATGTCTCCCACATCGTACCACGCTTCACCCTGACCTTGGCGCTACCGCTCGCCGCGCCCTGCTGGGGCGAAGCTGCTGGTGTGGATGGCGATCAACTCGCCCGGGTCGGGCGCGTTGCGCACTTCGATCCGTACTATCCACTTCACCCATTGGAATCCGCGACGGCCAGGGGCCACCAGCCGCGCCGGACCACCATGCTCGTGGGCAAGCGTCTCGTCTCCGACTTGCGTCGCGAGCAAGGCGTCCGACGCCTCGGAGAGCGGCAGCGTCCAGCGGTAGCCCGTCACGGAGATGAAGCTTACCCAGGCGGCATCGGGCCGAGGAGCGGCGAGGGTAATCAGACGGCCGACGCGCACACCGTGCCACTGCTGGGTGCTGGCGAAGCCGCTGGTGCAGTCAAGCGTCGCCACCAATTCATCTGTGTTGGCGGTCACTGCGTCATAGGTGAGCGTCAGCGGAGTGGCGACGGCGCCATCGATACGCAGTCGCCAGGCATCGGGGGATATGGGGAGCGGTGCGTCGGCAACCCAGCTCGTCGCGGGGAAGGCGTTACCGGTGAACCTGCCGGTGTCGCGCGAGCCGGTGAAGCGTCGTTGTGCGCCGGGGACGTGTAGTGCACGGTCAAGCGCCTGCTGCGCCGGCCAGAGGGCGATCGCGCCGCCCGCGAGCAGGCCAAAGCGCACGAGTTGACGGCGCCCGCGCACATCGCGCCGTCGCAAAGGGCGAGCCCGCGCCAGCATGTGGAGGGTGAGCAGTAGAGCAAGACCGAATCCAAAGACGATGTGCCAGTTGAGCAGGCCGAAGCCGGCAAAATCGAAAGAACCGCCCAGCACCCACCAGACGCCCGATCCCAGCGCCAGCACCACGACGAGGGTTGCCAGGATGCCTAGTAGTGTCCGTTTGTCCCAGAGGTGGGGCCACATCAACCGTGGCAGCACGCGGCGCAGCTTGCCCCAGAGCAACAGCGCCAGCCAGAGACCTACAGCGCCATGGGCTGCGAAGACGAGCCACTGATCCGGCCGCCCGCTGACGAGGCTGAACACCCCTGTCGCGAAGGCGAGCGCGCCCGCGAGCGCCAGACTCCAGTCGATCAGTCGTGGCGACATACTCAGCGCCTCGCCATGTCGCGGCAGGACGCACACTCACGACGCCCCGCTCCGCCTGTCTCGCATCTACCACTCATACATCCATATCACATATTCGGAATCCGTTACGCACGTGGAAGGATAGCGTTGGTAGTAGCTGGTTACGGAGAATTGTCCAGCGAGAGATATATGCAAAGGACTGCTGTTCAGCCCATGCCCATCTGCTTGGCCTAGAAGCGCACCACTTCAAGAAAGCCCGATATAGCACCCGCCAGGATGTCCGCCACGTAACATTGGGTAGCGCGGGCGAACCTCTCAAAGATCCCACCGGATACGCAACGAGGAAAGCTCGTTGACATTTTCTGCATATTCACATATGGACAAACGGGCATAGCTGGTATAATCGCTTCCGTGAAGTGAGCGCAGAGCGGCTTTATCAACGAAAGGAATCATGCCATGATCGAAGCGACCAACGACCCGGGGAAAATTGGTGAGGCTCTTGGTTGGATCGTCTCTCTGCTCAATCGCTGCAACATTCCCTATCAGATTTGTGGCGGAATGGCAGCCAAAGCGTATGGAGCGATGCGCCCACTGGTTGATATCGACATCTATGCAGCGTTACAGGACTCGCCGCATGTTCGGATATTTATGGATGAGGTACAACCGTATCTCATCCGCGAATTCTCGCCCCACCTGAGTGCTTCATGGGATCTTCGCTATCTGGCGCTCAACTATCAGGGCATGCAGATCGAAATTGCCGAGTCAACCACCAATCCGCGCTTCTATAACCATCGTGATGGTCGCTGGGAAGATCAAGTGATCGATTTCGCCGCATCCACGCTCATTCTCCTCTATGGCATTGAGGTGGCGATCATGCCAAAGGACGAATTGCTTACCTACAAGTCCATGCTTGACCGAGACGTTGATCACCTAGATATTGAGCAGATGAAAGCCGCTTCCTGAGGAGTCCTTTACCCGCTCTGCTGCCACCTTTCGCTGGCCTGGTATGTCCGTTAGCCCGCTGCGACGTTGATCGCGGCGGGCTAATGTTGTGAAGCGCTTGCGACAGTTCGCTACTCGCGCCAGGGAGTGCCCAGTGTGGCGCGACCCCCGACGTAGGGGCGCAATGCTTCCGGCACGCGGATCGTGCCGTCGCGCTGCTGATGATTTTCCACCAGCGCGATGATCGTGCGCACCGAGGCCAGCGCGGTGTTATTCAGCGTGTGGACGTAGCGCACGACGCCATCCTCGCCACGATAGCGCAGGTCCGCCCGCCGTGCCTGATACTCGTGGAAGTACGAATCCGAGTGCGTCTCGCGGTAGCGTTCCTCCGAGGGAATCCAGCTCTCGATGTCGTAGCCCTTCACCTTGGCGTCACCCAGGTCGCCGGTGCAGATATTCAGCACGCGATAAGGCAGCTCCAGCGCCTGGACCAGCTCTTCCGAGTTCGCCAGCAGTGCCTCGTGCCAGGCGACCGACTCCTCGTGGTCGTTGCGACAGATGACGTACTGCTCGATCTTCTCGAACTGGTGGACGCGCATGATGCCCTTCGTGTCCTTGCCATAGGTGCCGGCCTCGCGCCGGAAGCACGGCGACCACGCGACATAGCGTACTGGCAGATCGGCCTCGCGCAGGATCTCGCCGCTGTGCATGCCCGTGATCGAGACCTCCGCCGTGCCGACGAGGTAGAGCTCATCCTCCGGTATTGCGTAGGTCTGCTCGCGCCCGCGTGGGAACTGGCTGTTGCCGATGAAGCAAAACTCCTTTGCCATTGCCGGCACGCTCAGCGCCTGGAAGCCCTTGCGTGTGATGCGGTCCAGCGCGAACTGCATCAGCCCCAGCTCCAGCAACACGGCGTCACCCTTGAGGATGTAGCTGCGCGATCCGGCGACTTTCACGCCGCGCTCGATGTCGAGCATATCCGCCCCGCGCATCAGCGTCACGTGGTCCAGCGGCTCGAAGTCGAATTGGCGCGGCTCGCCCACGCGCTTGACCTCTTCGTTGTCTTCCTCGCCGTCGCCCTCAGGCACCGTGGCGTCGGGGATGTTTGGCACGAGTAGCAGGAACTGATAAAGCTGCGCATCTAACTCGCGCTCGCGTGGCTCCAGCTCTTTGAGGGCGGCGGCCACCTCGCGGCCACGCGCGATGGCAGCCTCGCGAGCCTCCCTGTCGGCTCCCGCCTCACGGATCGCCCTGTTGATGCGGTTCTGCTCGGCGCGCAGCTCCTCCGCCTGGCGCCGCGTCTCGCGCAGCTCGCGGTCAACCTCCAGCAGCGCATCCACGTCCACCGCCGTGTGCCGTCGCCGCGCCACGTCTTTGATCAAATCGGGGTGCTCGCGAATGAATGCCAGGTCCAGCATATATGTCCGCCAGTGGCTCCTTACGGCCATATGGTATCTCGCTCGCGGCAATCCCGCGAACAGACACAAAAGCGCCGCCCATCGCAAAGGACGGACGGCGCTTGCTCCCGTGGTGCCACCTGCATTCATCACGGCCAGGC
>DASVOW010000479.1:0-8820 GCA_036383155.1 Ktedonobacterales bacterium | reverse complement strand
AGCTGCAGCGCCAGCGCGTCTGCCGTCTTGAAGCCGACGCCGTGAATGTCGCGCTCCAGCATGTAGGGGTTCTCGCGTATGACAGAGGTGGACTCTTTGCCGTACTGGCGATAGATCTTGGTGCCGAGCGCGGGCGAGACGCCATGCCCCTGCAAGAAGAGCATCAGGTCGCGGATCTCCTTCTGTTCCTCCCAGCCTGCCACGATGAGATCACGCTTCTGCGCGCTGATGCCCTTGACCTCGATCAGCCGCTGTGGCTCCAACTCCAGGATGGCCAGCGTCTGCTCGCCGAAGTAGTCTACGATGCGCTCGGCGGTCTTCGGCCCGATGCCCTTGATGACGCCTGAGCCAAGGTAGCGCTTCAACCCGGCGGGCGTGACGGGAGCGTGGGAGGTGAAGGATGTGATGCGCAGGTGGCGTCCGTGCTGGGCGTGCAACTCCCACTCGCCGGTGACCTCCACCAGCTCGCCCACGTTCACACCCGGCAGCGTGCCGACGATGGTCAGCGGCTCATCGCGAAAGAGCCGCCCGGTGTCGTCGATGCGCAGCCGAGCAACCGTGAAATGCGTCTCCTGGTTGCGGAATACTATGCGCTCGATTGTTCCTGAGAGTGTCGCCATATCCGTCTCGTAGGTCGGCGGTGCGCGCAGACATGCGGATGGGCCTGCGCGATACACCGTCAAGCTCTAGTTACAGCATACCGCAAACTGGTGCACGTGCCGCCCGTGCCCATGCGCCAGCCCGGTTTCTCATTCTGCGAGCAGGCGTTCCAACCGGCGTGTAGTATACCATCCGTCTGACATGTGCAACGCCGTGGCACAGGTGACGTAGATGTACCAGCACATGCGAAACGCGGGGGCTGGCATGATCTCTGCGTACCTGCCGGGTTGTATGGGGCATATCGGCATGCTATAACGAATGCGGCGCGCAAATGGCTGGAGATGCGCCGGTGCGAGCGAACTCAGGAGGCGATACGGTGGCAAAATCAGATCGAACGGCGCAAGACGCGCAGGGCGCGCAAGACGGGCAGGGCGCGACGTCGCGCAATCAGCTCAGCGCGCGTGCGCGAGATGTGCTCTCATTCTCCAATTTGGCAAAGCTCCCGTCGAATCTGGCGACCGTACGCAGGTTCGTCAACGCGGTGAACTGGAAGGCCGCCCAGGAGGATATCGAGAACGAGCTGCGCCACAAGATCGCCATCCTTGGCCTGGCAAACTCGGGCAAATCGACGCTCTTCAACGCACTGCGCGGCAGCTATAGCTCGGCTGTCTCGGCGGAGGCGGGCACCACCAAGACGCTGGTGCGCGGCGACTTTGGCCCATTTGCGTTGATCGACACGCCGGGACATCTCCCCGATCTCCAGCAAGACGCCGTCGAAGAAGCCTCCGCCATCGTCTACCTGCTCGACGCCAGCCAGGGCGTCCGCGAGCAGGACGTACGCCTGATCGCGAAGCTGCGTCTTGGTGATAAGCCGCTCGTTATCGCTCTCAATAAGAGCGATGTGCTGCGCGACAGAGCCGACGAGGCGGCAGCCGAAGCGGCGGCTCTGCTCCATATCAGCGATGTGATCCCCATCTCCGCGCGCACAGGCGAAAATGTCGGCGAGGAGCTGGTTCCCGCGATCATCGAGACGAGCCCCGAGGCGGCTCTCGCGCTTGGCCGTGAGCTACCGCAGTTTCGTCGCGACGCGGCCAATAAAGTCGTGCGGAGCGCGACGTGGCTCAGCCTGGTAGCAGGGCTGGAGCCGATCCCGCTGGTGGATATTCCGATCTTGCTCGGCAATCAGGTGCGTATGGTGATGCGCTTGTCGGCGCTCTACAATGAGCCAATCGGGGGCAAGCCGACGCGCGAGCTCTTCGCCACGGTCGCCGGAGGACTCGTCTTCCGCTATCTCGCCGAGGCGGCTGCCAAAGCCGTCCCATTCGGCGGGGATCTGGTGTCGGGTGCGATTGCCGCAGCCGGCACGTGGTCGCTCGGTCAGGTGGCCATCGAGTACTTCGAGGGGGGCAAGAAGCTGACGGGGGCACAGCTCAATGAGATGTTCCGCCGCTTTTACCGCCGCTATCGTGAGGAAAACGTGCAGAAGCAGATCGAGGCGCAAGAGAAGCCGGCTGAGGTGCGCGATTCCGTCACGGCGGGTGAAAAATAGTCGGACCTATTCACAGACAGACGAGATTAGAGCAAGCTCAACGGAAAACAGGAGCGTTGAGCTTGCTCTGTCATGTCCTAGACTACACTGCCGTAACTGTGTTCACGAGCCGATTGCACTGCTCATCTCATCGACGACACGCCGTAGCCCCGTGTCGAGTACGTCGCGCCACCCGCTCAGGCCGCGATAGCTGGCCTGCTGGATGGGATCGTCCAGGTTGAAGCCGCTGTGCTCGAAGTGCAGGCGTGTGCCATTCGCCTCCCGCTCCAGGCGGTACGTTACCAGTGTATTGAGCGATCCACCGGTCCAGGTGTAGGCGAGCACCAGCGGCGGGTCTAGCTGGGTCACTTCGCAGTGGCAGATGCCGTCGAAGTTGAGGCCGGGCATTGGATTGGTGCGAAGGGTGAAGCGGTGGCCCAGACGTGGCTCGAAGTCGTTGGGCATCAGCCAGTTGGCAATGGCGGCACTGTCGGTGAGCGCCCGCCATACGCGCTCAGGCGAGTGGGGCAGGTATATGTCGTGGGTGATTGATGCGGTCATGCGGTGTCCTCCATGGAGATAGTAGAGCGAGGATCCCAGGCTTACAATACGATTATGCGTAAGCGGTGTCTTACGTGTCAAGGTCGTGGGCCGATCCGCCAACGCCGGTGTCGCTCCGGCCCACAGAGCAGCATCTGTACCTGGGTGTGGTGTCTTCATGGCATATATATTGCCTCGCGCTCATTCTCCAGCAGGTGAAAGCCGTGGCTATGTGGCCTTCACACGCCTGCACTAACTCGCTCATGCGGCCATGCACGAGACACGTCATCCGTCAGGAAGAATCATCTAGATGCCAGACAGACGTACACGATCTCCCGCGACACCGCCGTCGAAGAGCACGGAGCGCGAGGAGGGACTCCTGCCGCCGATGTCGCCTTCACAGGTGCGTCCGAGCACCGTCGTCGTCATTATTTTCACCGTGCTGGTGGTGGCGGCTGGCCTCTATCTGCTCTGGGAGCTCGGGCAGTTGGTACGCTGGATGGTGATCGCCATCTTCCTGGCCGTCGCGCTGAATCCGGCTGTGGACTGGCTGCAGCGGCGGCATATCAGGCGTAGCGTCGCCGTCTTGCTCGTCTATCTGGCCTTCGTGCTCGTCGTCATTGGGCTGGGTGCACTGGTCGTGCCGCCGCTGGTTGTTCAGGTGCAGGCGCTGATCGACGCAGTTGTAGGCGTCTTCCAGCGGCCTGGTGGTCTTGAACGCACGGTGCAAGACCTGGCGAATCGCTACGGTCTCGGGGCTTATCTCTCGACCTTGCGCGACCAAGCGAAGGCACTCCCCGGCAGTTTGAACGCCGCCGCCGGACCACTGCTTGCCGTGACGCGTGGCATCATCGGCAGTATAACCGCTCTGCTGAGCATCCTTCTGCTGACATTCTTCCTGTTGCTCGACGGCGCGCACTTCGTCGAGGTTGGACTGCGCCTCTTCCCCACGCGCCAACGCCCACTCCTGCGCCGTGTCCTTGGGCGGTCTGCCACGGCTGTCTACGGCTACATCTCAGGCAACCTGGCTATCAGTCTCGTTGCTGGAGTCGCCGCCTATATTGGCATGCTCATCCTGCGCGTGCCGTTTGCGATCCCGCTGGCTTTGCTCGTCGCGTTGCTCGATCTCATCCCGCTCGTGGGTGCGACACTTGGAGCCGCTATTGTCGTCATCGTGGGCTTCTTCGTCTCACCCCTCACAGGCATCATCTTGATCGTCTACTTCTTCATCTACCAGCAGGTGGAAAACAATGTGCTGCAGCCGCTTGTCTATGGACGTAGCGTGCGACTGCATCCGCTGGTCATTTTCCTCGCCGTGCTGGCAGGCGGCCAACTGCTGGGCATCCTTGGCGCGCTGTTGGCTATTCCCGTTGCCGAGATCATTCGCATCATCGGCTCCGAATGGCTCTCATGGCGCGCCGAGAAAGCGGACGAACTGGCACCCGCCTCGCAGACAGATACTTCGGGGGATAGACAGGCAGCCGATACCGTTCCGCAGCAAACCTGAGGCGCGCATGTTAATATCCCAGGCTCCGTAGGGCCGAGACCACTGCGTTCTGCGCCCAGGGATCCGGGTCCGCGCGGCGCTCCTGTAGAGCAGGAACCGCCTGGTCGTCGCCGAGCAGGCCAAGCGCGGTGGCTGCTGCCGCGCGGACCTTCCCTTCTGGGTCGCTCAGCAGCGTTACCAGAGTGGCATAGGATTGTGGATTGCGCGCCGCGCCCAGCGCCTGCGCGACCGCCACGCGCGTCTGCGCGTCCTGGGCGGTGCTATGTCGCTGCAGCGCGCTTACACTGGTCGCGGTGCCGAATATTCCCAGCGCATGTGCGGCAGCCACCCGAACGGCGCTCTCAGGGTCGTCCAGCCGCTCGATGAGGGGCTTCTCGGCGCGGTCCGCCCGCAATGCGCCGAGTGTGCGGGCGGCTGTTGCCCGCTCTCCCGCATCTGCCCCTGACAAGCCAGCAATGGCAACGTCGATCGCGGCATCGCCTAGCAGCGCCAGCACCTCGCCTGCCCGGATACGGGTGCGCTCGTTTTGCCCTGTTAGCGCAGCCCGAAGTGACGGCAGCGCCTGCGCACCCGCGTAGATATATGCCTGGTTTACCGCCTGCCGGATGATCGGGTCGCTGTCGGGGAGCAATTCGACGAGCGCGTCCCGGGTGAGCGGTGCATTGCGCAGGCCAAGCAGCATAATAATCTGGGCACGCGCAAGGCGGTTGAGCTGGCTCAGCTTCGCAAGCTCAATCAAGGTGTTCATCACCTCGGGTCCGCCATATTCCTGGACCATGCCAAGGGCATCGGCCACTCTTTCCGCTGTGTCGGGCCACACCGCGTAGGTATGTAGCAAGTCCAGCACATCGCGCAAGTGCTGCTCGCCAAGCTCAAGCGCCTGCCGTCGTTGTTCAGGGGCAGTCGCAAGCTCAGCAAGCCGCACTCTCAGCCCTTCGGTCAGTGTCGCCAGCGAGACCACCAGGATCAGCGGCAGGACGGCCTCCTTCGCAGGCAGTCGTGCCCGCAGTGACGTGCTATCAGGCGTGTCGACGAGCCGACGGAGTCGCTCCGCGAGATCCGCTGAGTTGTCGAGGGAGCCCGCCCACAACAACAGGGGAACTACCCACTGCGGACGCAGCAGCTCAGGATTCAGGCGCCCGAAGCCGTCGTCTGTCTCGCGCAGCCACAGCGCGGCGAACGCAGCCTCCAGCACCGAACTGGCAAAGCTCAATCCGATGCTATCGCTACTGCGCATGAGGATTCCAGCCTGTAGCGCAGCCCGGCAGATCGCATCGACCTCGTCGGCGAGCTGCGCCTGCTGATTGGTCGTGCGCAGATCCAGGGGCGCCAGCGGCTCAAGGGTTTCCAGCCGCTGCGTCACTGCGACTCCCATACTCTCGCCCGGCGTGACCGCGACCACATGTTCGTCCGCCCGGCGCAACGAACTGGCAAGCATTCCCAGTACAAACCGGATGCGCGCAGGGTCCAGCCGTGTTCCCGCCGCTTGGACACTCAGGATGTCGGTGTAGCGAAGATACAGTTGTCCGCGCCCGTGAGGAAGTGGTTCCGAGTGGCCCCAGACGGTCAAAAGCGCCGCGAGCGTCGCCGGGGCCGCAGCCGATGTAGCAATCTGATGTGCACGCAGTGTCGCCGGTAGATCAGCTTGCTTGGGGCGCTGCGCGCCCTTTGGGGGCCGCGTTTGGCGCAGCGCTCGCGTCATCATCTCGTCGCTCAACCCGCTGAGCACAACACGCGTGAAGTCGTGGAGCAGCGCGATGCTGCGCGACTCATGCGTATAGGTATCGAGTGCAAACGCCACCACGACACGCGCTCTGGAGCGTTCGCCATTTGCCAGCTCGGCGAGCTGGCTGCAGACATAGGGGCGCTCCGACACCGGTACATCGTGGAGCCCATCGCAGAGTAGCACTACGCGCGCCCGGCGGAGCATGCGTGGCAGGCGCGCGACCAATCCCGGACTGGCAAAGATGCGCATCTGCCGCACGACGAAGTCGGAGAGCGGCAGGTCGCCTTCGCCGAGCGCCTGCGCATACGAGGCCAGCGGCACCAGCACGGGGAGCGGTGCTGTGCCGAGTAGCAGTGAAAACAGCGCCCGCCGCCGCGTCCAGTGCGCGGCTTCGGCCAGCAAGGCTACCGTCTTGCCCGCTCCTGCCTCGCCTAGCAGCAGCATGTGTGGCGTCTCATGGATCATCTCGCGCAGAGGCCGATCTTTGGCGTCGTCCGGCTCTCCCTTCGCGTTGAACCGTACGCCTGCTACTTCGATGCCGATACGGTGGAGCGGCGCGCTCGCCCGCAAGGTGCGCGTGATGTAGCGGCGCAGTCCTTGTGTGTAGAGCCACAGCCGTACAAAAAGGATGACAACGGCGGCCAGCAGATATGCCACGACCGTGACGCCGAGGGGCAGCAGCACGATCTGCGCGATGGCCAGTATCTGGTCTTGCGTCAGCGCGGACACATCATACTGGTGAGCGCTGAGCTGCGCGACGGCCGACGCTATGGTCTCTCGCTCCAAGATCGCGCTCAGCAGGAACGCGAGAAACGCCACGAGCAGTGCGGCGATGCCGCGGCTGCGGCGATAGGATCCGAGCGCGTTATCCCCGCGTGCATGCGTTGAGCGTCGTGCTCTGCCGTTTGTGTTGCGTTTCGGCTGAGGCTGCCCTGTGGAGTGTGGGGGCTTTTGGGCGACGAGTAGTTGCGTCACCGGAGCCGCCGCCTGCGGCACTGCTGATTCGCCGTGTCGTGGCCGCGATTCGCGCTGTGGTACTTGTGTGCGTCGTGAGCGGGGGATCTGCGCCATGCTCGTCTCTCGTTCTGCGGTGAGCCGAGTCCGACTGGGGAAGGTGAAGGGTATATGTAGCGCGGCAGCTCTCGGCGTGCTTTCATCGAAAATGCAAGCGAAGGGTGGATAGCGTTATCATCAACCTGAACGGCTGTTCGCTCTGCTGGTAACAAACACGTGGATGCGTACGCCGTGGCAGGTTGGGCGACGCTGGCGCCGCGCGCAAAAGCAGGCGCGTGACATCTGGCTCGGCAATCATGTTATGCCGTTAGATGTCACGCGCCTGGATCCTACTGCCGGCTATGCCGGCGAATGTGCGGAGAGCTGCGTATGTGAGCGGCGATGGCTCTAGGCCAGCACAGCCTCAGCGGCTCGCATCGCCACGAGATACGCCTGCATCTGCAAGCCCGCATCCTTCTCGGCGCTGCCGAGCGCGGCGAATTGATTGCGGATGTCTGCGATATACGAGGCCACGGCCTCGTCGGTCACGAAATAGTCGGGATCGACATCGAAAGCCTGCGCCAGCAGAACGCAGGATACGGCGTCGGGCTGAGCCAGAGCGCCCTGCTCCAGCCACGAAGTCAATTGTTCGACCGACACGCGCCCGTGAGTGCGGGCGGCAACGTCAGACAGCGAGAGCGTCGTGCCCTCGTCGTCGAGACGAGTGCGCAGCAAAAGGCCGAGCCGGCGGTAGAACGTCCACCGGGCGGCGGTGGACTGCGAGGTTGGCGTGTCGGATGCCTGTGTCACGGCGATTTCCGTCCTCCATACAGGGGTGTCAGCACCCCAGCTAACATAGATAGTCGTGCTCTACAACTCGCGCGACACCGTCTATGTCACCAGATCGCGTCGCGCCATATCACAATGCCATCACAATGGCACACCGATGGATCATACCATAATCCTTCTCCCCGCGCCATTCGGCCGGTACTTTGCGAGATGCCTCTACGCTCCCCCAAAACAACATAACCGCATTCGCCGCACACACACGGAATAGAGAGACGAGGCATGCGCCTTATCTACACCTCTGCCAGACAAGCATGTCGCATACGGCGCATCCAATAGCGATCATTTTGCCTTGGAGATAGGAAGCACAACGCCATGCGCGAGCTGTATCATATTCCGGCTTCAACCCGACAACGGGTCTATGACTTCATTCGTGTCTACCAGTTCGTCCACAAGATGCCGCCGACACTGCGCGAGGTTGCCGACGGTGTGGGCCTGCGCTCGCTCAGCGGCGTGCAGTGGCATCTCAATCGCCTCATCGAGGAGGGACTGCTCTACGAGCGCGACGGGCGGATCAGCCGTAATCTGCGTCTCCGCGAGCAGACGGACGCGGGCGCACCACGTACCGATACGGCAGTCGAGCGGGCCGAAGAGACCACGCCGAAAGCGCGGATCATCCATTAGATTCACCCGCGGCATCCTCTGTAGAGGACATGCGCAAGCCCAGCGATGATGCGCAACTTTCAGCCGGGTCGCGCGCAGACGGCGCCAGACAGATCATCGCACGGCCTGCGCTTCAATGGAGCAGGCGCCAGCCACTCATGCCTTGGGAACTTCGATGAACGTACCTGGCTCCGTCGCCTCGGCAAGCACCCGCAACGCCAGGTGTAGTGTGGCAAGCTGAGCTGCTTCGGCGTGCGCTGGGCCGACGACCTCAGCGTTGTTGTATGAGGTGAGCAAGACGCGTGGCGGGCGTGTGAGCTGTGCGGGCTTGCGGAGTCCCGCGAGCATGATCGTAGGAACGCCCTTCGCCTCGATTGCTCTGGCTACCAATCCGACCGATTGGTGACATAGTGGTCAGACGGGAACCAGGATTGCAGCATCTGGATGTTGGGCTGCTACTTGCTCCGCGATCTGCGG
>DASVOW010000478.1:0-5523 GCA_036383155.1 Ktedonobacterales bacterium | reverse complement strand
GCGTATCAGATGTCTGCGCCGAAGGGGCACACCGCAGAGTGGACAATCTCGCCCGTCTTTGGGGACATGGCGGTGGAGGCGCTGGTGCGGCTAAGTGGATCGGCAACGGACTATAGCAGTGCCGGGTTGATAGTGCACTCTAACTATGCTGGAACGAATATGGTGGTGTTCCATGTCAATCCGTTCCATGGATCGTGGTCTCTCGACCATTACGTGTACAATATGGCAGATGCTGATCACTCCTGGCACGCTCTCGATGACGGCGTAAGCACTGCCCTTCGTACAGGAGATGGGGCGGAGAATGCGCTGCTGGCATTGGCGCGGGGCGACGTGATTTTGCTCTATGTCAACGGGCACTTGGTCAGTGCGTATAGCACGCAGGATCACTTCAACGATAACAACTTTGACGCCCCACCATTGATCCGCAACGGCTACGTCGGCGTTTACGATAATGATGGGGCGAATGTGGCGCGCTTCAACGACTTTACTGTGTACGCTATCAAGTCGCCGCCTTCACTGGACTATGCGTGACGCCAGATGGCTTTCGGTTGCTGTCGTACAATTGCCTCTCCCCCGGTCGCGACACTGGCATCAGGCGAGTGTTTTGGTGCTCAGGGCGGGGGAGTCGCCATATGTTGTTGAAGAGCGGCAGTGCGTGCGGCGAGTGGCCCGAGAGGGGGATGGGTGGCACGTATATGGCAGTAGGTGACTGAATACGTTACACTTCTGGCTGGAACGTGGTGGTGTGACGGATGTGGGAGTGTTCGCTCTAGTGACCTGCTGTGCTTGACCCCGCACGATGGGGATGGTGTAGTGAGAACTATCGTGTGGGCTGTGGCGCCGGTAGCTCCGGCTGGGTCATTGTCTGAGAGCGGACTCCGAGGAGCAGCGGCTTATGATCGACTTACTGCGCCAGCTGACGGACGCGCTGCTCAATTTCTTTAATGTAAATCGGCTTCCTGCCTTATTTGTGCTGCTGTTGCTCGAAGAGGCTGGCATACCTATCCCTATTCCCGGCGACACGCTGATTTTGCTTGCGGGGACACAGACGCACACGAAGCTCTTGCGCGAGGGCATTCTTGTGGTGTTGGTCTCGTGCAGCGCGACGATTCTGGGCTCATCTGCGCTCTTTGGGATAATGCGCAAGGGAGGACGTCCATTTCTCCTCAAGTATGGGCGCTATATTCGACTGTCACCGGAGCGGGTCGAGCGGGTCGAGCGGTGGCTGGCGAAACGTGGGCGTCTGGCAATTGTGTTGGGCCGCTTGATACCAGGACTGCGCATCGTCACCACAGTAGTCGCGGGCCTCAGCGGCATGGCCTATCGCGACTTCCTGGTGGCTACATCGATTGCCGCCGTTATCTGGTCGGCGGCCTACTTTTGGTTGGGCGCACTCTTTGGGCGTAGCGCACCATTCCTCATCAGCTATGTCACGGGGCTGATCGATTATGTGCCCAGGTGGCTGCTGATCCTCACTGTGTTATTCTTGTTCGGAGCAGGTGCTCTGGGTGGGACGGTCTGGACGAAGCGCCAGACGAAGCGCCACAAGCGCGGCCGGTCCTCGAAAGAGGAGCCTACTACACAACCATCGCCTCCGCAGAACCATATCGCCACGTCGTCTTACGGGTCCGACGGCTCGCATATGCCAAGTTGATGTGGGAGTGGACGCTGCCCCATCTTATCGGTCGAGAGTGCCGTGGTTGCCCTCCACCAGCGCCAGCAGTTGCGCGCGAGTACACCAACTCAGATCGCCGCTATAGGTTTGCTGCAGGGAAGCGAGCGCGACACCGCACTGGAGACCATAGGGAATGGCGAGTTGGAGCAGTCCCCAGACGAATCCCGCGCAGAAGGCGTCGCCACGCCCCAGGCGGTCATGTTCTACGCCTGGCAGTGCGGCGACATGCACGACACCATCCATTGCATGAGGGGCGAGCGCATAGGCGCCATTCGCACCATCGGTCATTACGCAGATGGTGGCGGGGTAGCGCTGGTGGAATTGCGCAAGCTGCTCGTCGGGCGAGCCAGTTATGCCAAAGAGTGTCACCAGATCGCGCCGATTGAAGATCAGGATGTGACTCTCGCGCATGATCGGCTCATACCATTCACGCGCTTGCTCAGGGGTCGCCAACCGTGCCCGGTAATTGAGATCGAGGCTGACGGGGATATGTCGCGCACGCGCCGCTATGACCGCCCGCTCTGTGGCACCACGGGGGCCAGCGCCAAGGCATAGGGTGATACCGCTCAGGTGCAGGAGATCGGCGCCGTCGAGCGCGGCAAGGGGGAATTCAGCGGATTGCATCGTCGCAAACGCCGAATGGGCACGGTCGTAGAGCACGTAGCCGGCGCGGGGTGCCCTGCCCGGCTCGTAATAGAAAACGCCCTGGCGGGCACCGGGGACGAGAGCCACATGTGTGACATCCACTCCATGCTCGCGCAGCTTGTTGCGCACATGCCATCCGAGCGCCTGATCGGGCAGGCGTGACACAAAAGCGGCATGCGCGCCGAGACGCGCCAAAGCGACGGCGACATTTGCCTCGGCGCCGGCCACCTCAACGCTGAGCATCTGCGCGCGCTCCAGTGATTCTCCCTGGGGAGGCGTGAATCGCAGCAACGCCTCGCCGAAGGTCACGATGCGTCGCGCTGTGTCGTGCATGTCGCCGGTGTCACTCATGGTGTTGGGGCTCCTCACCTCTTGCTGGCACTTTGATTCGCGCGTCCTCGCTATGGTGTGGGCTAGATTACTGGGGCGGATGCACCGCCTCGACTACTGCTCGCGCCCGCCGCGTCAACGCGCGCCAGTCGCGCGCCGCAACGAGCGCCTCATCCACGAGGCTCCCACCGAGCGCGACGGCTACAGCACCGGCACGCAGGTATGCGGGCACATTTTCGGCGCTCACGCCACCAGTGGGCATGAGGCGCAAGTGCGGCAACGGCGCGAGAAGGTCCGCGATATACTGCGGGCCGAATACACGAGCGGGAAAGACTTTCACAATATCGGCGCCCGCCTCTGTGGCCGCTACAATATCTTGTGGCACCAGCGCTCCGGGGATGGCTAACGCACTGCTGGCATGGGCCGCCTCGATGACCTCGCGCTGCCATACCGGCGAGATGAGGAATTGCGCGCCTGCGGTTGTAGCTTGCCGCGCCGTCGCCGCGTCGAGCACAGTTCCCATGCCGATTAGGGCATTGTCGCCAAAGCGCGCGCGACACTGCACAATCGCCTCCATGGCGCCTGGCGTGGTGGCTGTGAACTCGAAAAGCGTGATGCCGCCCGCCAGCAATGCTTCGGCCACAGCGACGAGATCCGCCGCGCCGCGCAGCCGGATAATCGCGACGATCTGTTCGCGCAGCACCCGGTGTAATACCTCATCGCGATTTGATTGCACCATCGTCGATCCCTCCTACCGTCTTGCTCATTGAGCGTCGCGCCCGGTGGCGGGCACGACGTACTGGCTTTCGCTGATCCGCATAGCTCTCACCATTCGGCTAAGGCGCCGTCGGCGGTGTGCCAGACGGGATTGCGCCAGGTATGCCCGGTCTCGGCGGCGCGGCGCACCAGTGGCTCGTTGACGGTGATGCCTAGCCCTGGCCCGTTTGGAATGGCGACGTAGCCATCCTGATAGAGAAATGGGTGCGGCGTCTCCAGGTAGTCGAGCAGATCGGCCTGTGTGTTGTAGTGGATGTTCAGGCTTTGCTCCTGGATAAAGGCATTGGGGATGGCGGCGTCCAGTTGGATGGCGGCAGCAAGCGCGATCGGGCCGAGCGGGCAATGGGGGGCAACCGCGACATCGTATGCCTCGGCGAGCGCGGCGATACGGCGCACCTCTGAGATGCCGCCGGCATGAGAGGGGTCGGGTTGGATGATGGCGATGCCGCCCGCGCTGAGCACCTGTTTCACATCCCAGCGCGAATATAATCGCTCGCCTGTGGCGATGGGAATGGAGGTGTGCTGGGCGAGATCGCGCAGCGCCTCCCAATGCTCCGGCAGCACCGGCTCCTCGACGAAGAATGGGTGGAGCGGTTCCAACTCGCGCAGCAGCAGTTTGGCCATTCCACGGTGAACGCGACCGTGGAAGTCGATGGCGATGCCAAAATCGCTGCCGAGCGCTTCACGCACACTGGCCGCACGCGCCACCGCCGCATCGATGTGCGCGAAGGAGTCAATGTACTCCATTGGCCCTGTGGCGTTCATCTTGATGGCGCTGAAGCCGACGTCTCGCCGTTGCCGCGCCTCCTCGGCCACGTCGTGCGGTGTGTCGCCGCCGATCCAAGAGTAGACGCGGATGCGCTCACGCACGCGCCCACCAAGCAACTCGTAGACGGGCAGGCCGTACCGCTTGCCTTTGATGTCCCACAACGCCTGATCGATGCCGGCGATGGCGCTCATGAGCACCGGACCGCCACGATAGAAGCGCCCACGGTAGAGCGTCTGCCAGATATCCTCGATGGCGTTGGGGTCGCGTCCCAGCAGATAGTCGGCGGCCTCGTGGACGGCGGCGGCGACGGTGGCGGCGTGCCCCTCCACAACGGGCTCGCCCCAGCCGACGATGCCGTCATCAGTCGTCATCTTGAGAAACAGCCAGCGCGGCGGCACGAGAAATAGCTCTATCTGCGCGATCTTCATCGACGCTCCTTTGGCTTGGCGTAGCGTAACGCCCGCGATGTCGCTTCACGGCAGAGGCGGAATGGCTGCCGTGGCGAATGATGCACCCGAGACGCTCCTGAAAGGCTTACAGTCATGGCTCATAGCATCTCCAGGGCGCGCTCGATCACCGAGTCGGGGATGCCTGCTTCGAGCGAGCTCTGTATGTCGCCCTCAAAATGGATGATGTGCTCCAGCATGAGGCGACGGGCTTCCTCGCTCTGCTGCTGCTCGATGGCGCGCAGGATCGCTTCATGCTCGCCGAGCGAGATCTCGGGGCCGGATGGACGCTGGCTAGAGATGAGTCTGCCGACCAGCAACCCCTGGTTTGCCTGACGCAGGGCGCGGGCCAGCAGGCGATTCTGGGCCGCCGTCAGGATGGCGCCGTGAAACACCATGTCCCAGCGTGTGTATTCGAAGGGATCCGCAACGACTTCGCGCATGCGAGCCATCGCCATCCGCATTTCCGCGAGATCGCCGTCGTCGCGGCGCTGGGCGGCCAGGGCGGCAGTCGCGCTCTCGACCACCTGCCGCAACTCCAGCAACTCGCGCAGCACGGTTTGAGCTTGCCCGGAGCGCAGTTGTTCGATGAGGATAAAGGGGTCGAGGTAGTTCCAGTGCTCCGGCGATAGCACTTGCATGCCACTGCCGTGCCTCACCGAGATTAAGCCCTTCGCAGCCAGCAGCCGCGCTGCCTCACGGATGACGGTGCGACTGACGCCGAACTGTTGCGCGAGCGAGGTTTCGGATGGAAGAGCACTGCCAGGTGGCAGGGCGCCGCGCACGATCTGCGTCACGATCTGGCGCACGATTCCCTCGTGGAGCCGCACTGCACTGAGAGGTTGATAGTGCAGTGAGGCACCTCGTTGTCGCATGCTTTC
>DASVOW010000477.1:0-1991 GCA_036383155.1 Ktedonobacterales bacterium | reverse complement strand
ACCGCGGGTGTCGTGCTGCTGGACTGCGTAACCTTGTGGGTCTCCAATGTGCTGCTGTGCACCGAACAGGACGCCACAGCAGCGAGCGCTGCCGCCGTGCGAGTTGGCAGCGAGTTGGACGCCCTGCTCAAACTGTATCGTGGCGCCCCGTGGTCGCTCGTGCTTGTGACGAATGAGGTCGGCATGGGATTGGTTCCCCCGTACCCACTCGGTCGCATCTACCGCGATCTGCTGGGTAGAGTCAATGCGCGCCTCGCCGCTGAAGCCGATGCGGTGGCGCTGCTGATAGCCGGCCTGGCCGTCGAGTTGAAGGCGCTCGCGACGGCCTGGGAGCGCGATATGGCGCAGCGTCTGAGTCTCGATGATCGCTAATTTTCGCTGATGCCAAGCGCGCTAGGCGCGACTGTAGACGCCGCGTCGGAATGCTCTGTGCCCTCGCTCACGCCTGCTTCCGCGAAAGTCGCCATCTCATTGTGTGCACGCAGCGCGGTCTCGATGATGTTCATTGCGAGCGCGGCGCCTGTGCCCTCGCCGAGCCGCATCCGCAGATCGAGCAGCGGCTCCAGGCCAAGCCGTTCGAGGATGATCCGATGTCCGCGCTCGACAGAGGTGTGGCCCGCGATGAGATAGTTGGTGACAGCAGGGCACATCTCCGTCGCGATGAGGGCGGCGGAGCTGGTGATGAAGCCATCCACCACGACGGGAACGCGTGCGGCGGCCGCCCCCAGAATGACGCCGACCAGACCGGCGATTTCCAGGCCACCCACTTTCGTCAGCACATCCAGCGGGTCCGTCGCCTCAGGCATATTGGTAGCGAGCGCGCGCTCGATGACAGCCACCTTGTGGAGCCGCTGTGCTTCATCAATGCCGGTGCCATGCCCCGTAACGAGCGCGGCTGTTGTGCCGGTGATGGCTGCGGTAATGGCGCTCGCGGCGGTGGTGTTGCCGATACCCATCTCCCCGATAGCGACCAGATCGAGCCCGCGCTCGACCTCTGCGGCTACCACATTCAGACCAACATCGATAGCCGCGAGCGCCTGCTCGCGCGTCATCGCCGGCCCGGCGGCCATGTTCGCGGAGCCAGCAGCCACCTTGCGTGAGACGAGAGCAGGATGAGCTACCTGAGCGGCGACTCCAACATCCACCACGACGACACGCGCCCCCGCATATCCGGCGATAGCATTGATAGCCGCTCCCCCGTATAAGAAGTTGAGGACCATCTGCGGCGTGACATCGGCTGGGTAGGCACTTACCCCCTCGACAGTGACACCATGGTCACCCGCCATCACGAGAACGGCTTTGTGCTTCACTGTCGGCGCGGGTTTCCCAGTGATGCCGGCGATCTGGATCGCCAGATCTTCGAGACGACCGAGGCTGCCAGCAGGTTTGGTGAGCTGACCCTGACGCGCGCGAGCAGCAGCCATCGCGGCGGCGTCGAGCGGGGCGACCATCGTGAGAATATCGAGAAGACGCTTCATTCCAGGTTTCCGTTCTGCTCCACGGTACATCGTAACGAGGGGCGACCATATACATCACCCTCGTTGCCCATAGCATAGTACATCAGAGAACACCAGATCACAGACCAGTCCATCCCTGTTATACACAGACATCATCCAACTGTGCGTATCCTCGTAGAACATCGCCAACTCGAACGGCTTCTCCATAATCCAACTCTGCATCGCCAGCTTGCCCAGGGCAAGCGCACTGAATAGCCCGCAGCAGCACAATAGCAGAAGCTATTGTGCTTATACGTCGCAGACAATCGCCAGACAGCCTGAGACGTCTTTCGTCACATGATCGTGCAAGATACTGCACCGCTCAGAAGATCCACGGCAACAGCAACGTGACGAGCAGACCCCAGGCGATGTAGACCACCGTGCCGATCCGCGCCGTGGAGTGCAGCGCCGCGACCCAGCCACCCCGACCAGGAGCGCGCATCTGTCCAATCAGCACGCTCACCAGCAGACCGATATTGACGACATTCCAGCCAA
>DASVOW010000476.1:0-2566 GCA_036383155.1 Ktedonobacterales bacterium | reverse complement strand
CCGACGGCAGCGCCGAGCCAGCCGTACGTGGTGACGCGCCCTGGGGGACATGCGCGGACCAGGGCATAGACGCGCTGGGCGATGTGGCCCAGTCCCTCCCGCGTCATTGGGGAATCTGGTGTCTCAGGCATGGATAGGTCTCCTGGTAGTCAGGTTGATGCAGAGAGAGCGGGCGGTTGAAACCGCGGCCGGTGCCCGGCAGGCACTTGGGCGGCCTGCGGGCCGCCACGAAGTCCGCCTTCGCGGACTGGGATCTGGCGAGCGTGGTATCGTTGGTGGCCGGAAGTATGGCTACTGCCATTGTGGTTGTTGGGTTGGTAGCGTGGCTGATCCTTTTTGTAAGAGAGCATGGTAGCTAGCCAGACGCCGACACTGCACGCTGATATGATTATATGAACACGGGTTGGGCGGGTGGGGATGCGCGTAAGTGCGCATCATCGGGATGCCATTCGTAGCGGTGGAACCAGCAGTAGTCCTGGAAGCCGATGCGCTGGTAGGTGCCGTGGCCGTCGGGCGAGGCGGTGAGCACGGCGACGCGGTAGCCCTGGTCGCGAGCGGCGCGCAGGACGTGGAGTGTCATGGCGGCGCCGATGCCGCGACGACGCAACTCGCGCAGGGTGACGACGTAGTGGACGGCGGCGACACCTTCACCGACGAATAGCTCTGAGGTGGCGACTGGCTTGCCATCGAGGTAGCCCACATAGTAGCGCCAGGGGAGGTCGTCGCCCAGCCCACGATGGAGCAGGGCCGCGAAGTGGAGCTGGCGCGCCTCATCGGGGGCGGGAAAGAGCCAGACGGATACCCAGTCGCGCAGGCCACGCTCGTCGCGCACCTCTTGTATGGTTAAGCCGTTGGATCGCGGGATAGTGTCCTGTATGTGGGCAAGCTCGACGGCCATGCCGGGCTCGTCTTCGCTGTGGGTCATGCCGTGGGCAAGCAGCGTCTGCCCCAGGTCGGGCGGCGTGGTGGTGGGGCCGATGTGCCAGGGGACGGGTAGGTTGCGCTGCTTGAAGTGGTCGCGTATGGAGTCGACTTGCGCGTCCGCGACGTCGGCGGTGAAGTGCGCGCGGACGATGGAGTTGAAGGTGGCAGAGGCGACGCCGGAATCAACCCATGTGGTGCTGGTGTCGTCGTGGATGGTGGCGCCGGGGAGCCGGGCGAAGGATAGGAGGTAGGCGTTGATGTTTGCTTCGATGACGGCGGCGATGGATGCGGGCTCGATGCGATCTATGATGTCGGGCATGGTGCCTCTCGATTCCTGGTAGCGGCAACGAAACGACAGGTTGCCCGCCTCGGCTGCACTATAGCATCTGAGACGTGCGATACTCTGGTGGAATTCTGCACATGATCGCAGGTGATGGCCCAGAAAGCAGCTGCAGTGATGTGACAGCGGCGGAAGGAGCGGCGGATGGCAGATGAGCGATTCGATGTCGAAGCGGTCTTCGATGTCGACGACTATCTCTATTTCTATGGGATACAGCTTACGGCAGAACGCACTGAGCGCGAGGTGGGGCGCATCTGGCAGGTGCTCGACCTGCAGCCGGGCATGGAGGTATTGGACCTGGCGTGCGGTCATGGGCGCATCGCCAACCAGCTTGCGGCTCGCGGGTGCGCCGTCACGGGGATTGATGTCACGCCCGGCTTTCTCGATGTGGCACGGCGAGATGCGGCGGCGCTCGGTGTCTCTGTCGAGTATGTCGAAGGGGACATGCGCGCGCTGCCGTGGACGGATCACTTCGACCGCATTGTCAACTGGTTTACGGCGTATGGCTACTTTGACGATGAGGGGAATCGAGCGGTATTGAGGGAGGCGTATCGCGCGCTGAAGCCGGGGGGCGAGCTGTTGATCGAGCATATCAATCGCGATGCGGTGCTGCGCAATCTGCAGCAGGCGCATATCGTCGAGCGCGACGACAACTATATGCTGGACCAGTCGCGCTACGACGTGCCCTCGGGGCGCATGTATACGGAGCGCACGACGATCCGCGACGGGCGGACGAAGCACTTGCAATTTTTCGTGCGGCTCTTTAGCTATCCAGAGATTGCGACGTGGCTGCGGCAGGCTGGATTTGCGGAGGTGCAGGGCTATGACTCGGTGGGTGAAGCGCTGAAGCTCGATAGCTCGCGTATGATCGTCGTCGCGCGGAAGTGAGCCGGAGATATTGCCGGAGATATTACCGGAATTGTTGCCAGTGGTTTTGCCGGGGTGGGAGTGGGCGGTAGAACGGCGGCCGGTGGCCAGTGCCTGGCAGTCAATTGGCAGTCACTTGGACGCCTGCGGGCCGCCACGAAGTCCGCCTCCGCGGACTAGCGTCGGGCGGCATTGGCGGCCAAAGCTGATCATTCACAAGCTCTGGGGCGGAGGACTGGATTTTGATGTTGACTTTGCCGGTGCGATGAAGGGAAGCCACGCCTGATTGCCGGGGCCTGCCTTGTGCTATGATACCTCTACATTCGCATCCTCGCGCATCCTCGCGCATCCTCGCGTGGCACGGCGCTGTGCCTGTGCATGGGCGGCAGATTAGACAGCGGATTCTTCGCAGATTCTTCGACGACGTTGACGGAG
>DASVOW010000475.1:0-4341 GCA_036383155.1 Ktedonobacterales bacterium | reverse complement strand
CGTCAGCACGTAGACCCGCTGTGGATTGACGGGACTCTGCGCCAGCTTGTAGAGCATGAGGCCATCCGCCTGTTGCCCTGCTGTGCCGGCTACCGTCGTCCAATGTTGTCCATCGTCGCTGGAACGATAGAGGCCGTAGTGCGAGGCGACGAGCAGGGTATGCGGCATGCCGCCGAGCGCGAGGATGTCGTGGAGATGATTCTGCGGACCACCGTATGGGTCAGTCGTCGTGCTGCTCGGGCTGCACGCGCTCAAGATTGTGAGTAGTACGGCGACGAGCAGGGAACATGCAGCCATCACGCAGCGCCGATGAGGGCGCGTTCGTGGCAGCGCAGGGGCACGTCGTCCGCGCGCTGGTGCCTCTTTATCTTGCAGCCATTGAGTCGATGCGCTCATCCTTCGTCTCCTTCTTCCACTGGCGCGTCTTTGATGTTGCGCTTGTTGCGTCGTGTGCCGCGGGCGACGAAGAAGACGCTGATGGCGAGCACTACTATCAGGAGGGCAGTCACGAGGTAGGCCGCGACGTTGGCCGTCTGGCGGTTCAGCAATGGGGGGTAGGCGCCGGTGACGACAGCGCGTGGTGCGCCGCCCACAGCGATCTCCGCCAGCGGCTTGTGGGTGCCTACATCGAACATCGTCGCCTTACCTGCGTCGCGCTGTGTCACGAAGCCATAGGCGCCATCGAAGGTGATGGCGACGGCGGATGGGCCACCGCCGAAGGTGAGCGTACGCGCCGGCTCGGCGGGCAGCACTGGAGAGGCGCCTCCGCTGCCCGCCGAAGCGGGAGCCAGCACCACGACAGTTCCCGTCGCCGGTTCTGGAACGTAGACTTGCCCTGTCACGGCGTCATAGTCCATCGTGCCGGGGGGCGTCGTCGCGCCGGGGGGAGGGGGAAGCAGTGTGCCTAGCAGAGTATGTTTGGCGAGGCTCACGACAGCGACCGCGCCTGAGCGCAGGCTGACATACGCGACACCGCCCGACTGCGGCACGACCACCCCAATGGGTCCGCCTGGCACGGAGATGGTCGCGAGCACACGGCGATGCTCTGTGCTGATGACCGTGACAGAATCGCTGCCGGTGTTGGCGACGTAGAGCTCGGCGTCGTTGATGTCCTGGGGCACGATGCCGGTGCCGTTGAGAGCGATGGCCAGCCCGCCGGGGTGCTGCCCCACGGGGAATGTGGCGACCACTTGCCGGGCGTCGGGATTGACGACGGAGACGGTGTCGCCGCCGCTATTCGCGATGTAGAGCACGTTGGGGGTCTCGGTCTGGTCGAGCGCCAGCGCCTGAGGCTGAGATCCGACGGGTACGGTCGCCGCAACGTGGAGGTCGCGCGCATCGACGACTGCCAGTGAATTCTTTGCGGACTGGGTGACATAGGCGAACCTGCCATCCGCGCTGAGGACGACGCCAGCGGGCGCGCCGCCGACGGTGACGTGCCCGGTCACGCTGCGCTTGGCGATATCGATCACCACCAGATCGTTGGCGCCGCTTCCGCCTCCTGCGACGTACGCCAGATTTGGCGCACCGCCGTCCGCATATGCCTGCTGTGTATCAGCTATGGTGATGCCGGCCAGAGAGAGCAGTAATACCAGCAGCGCCAGTATCAGCGATCTGGTCCGGGCGTCACGCCATACTCTTGTCATGCTTCCCGCCATCTTGTATATATCGAGCGAATAGAGGTCTCCGGCCGCGTGCCGTTCGGATACACCTGTTTCACTATAACCTTATACGGCAACCTCTACAGCAGCCATCTCATAGTATATACAATGCGCTTTCTCTGCGCTTTCTCTCGTGTCTCGCGTCTCGTGCACTTTGGCCCATCACTTGCATTGTCCTCTTGCCAGATTGGGAAGGGACAGCACAGAAAGGGTGTCACTGATTGAGACTGAGGGGGATTGACTTTGACTCATACATACAGCGCTTCGGCTGGCGAGGACCTGCAATCCACGCCGTTCTGGCGGGTGAGCGAGGAAGAGACTGCGGCCGACGCGCATCTGTGGAAGCCGCGGCATGTTCTGATCGGCGCAGCACTGTGGCTGCTGGGCGCGGCGCTGTTGGCGCTGCTCTCGGTCAACGCGCATCGCTATCCAGAGTTTCCTCTGGATGAGCCGATTGCGTCATTCATCCAGGGGTTGCATCAGCCGGCATTACGAGCATTCGTGAATTTTGCGAGCGATGCGAACTGGCCGACGCAGGCAGGCATCACTGCTATCGCCGTTATCGTGGTGCTGGCGCTGCTGCGGCATATTCGCGCGGCGATCTGTGCGGCGATCTCGGGGTTCGGTGCGGATTTCGTCAATGTGACGCTCAACGGTATCGTCGGCCGTCCTCGTCCCAACAACGTGCATATCCATGTCGTGGCACACCTTGGCCTGCATAGCTTTCCGTCAGGCCATGTCACACACGTGATCGCGTTCTACGGCTTCCTGTTGTACTTCTTCATTCGCCAGATGCAACTGCATCCCGCATGGCGGCCCTGGCTGTGGGCTCCGGTCGTCATCTGCGCCTACTTCATCATTTTCATCGGCCCCTCACGCGTGCTGCAGGGGGAACACTGGCCGAGCGACGTGCTGGCGAGCTACCTCATCGGGGCGCTCGTGCTGACGATTGCTATCGCGCTCTATCACCTGATGGCGCGGGCATGGCTGCACTACCACACCTCGTCGCAAAAGCATGCGCTGGCCGCGTGAGTCCGACGGTGAGTATCCACTCGCGGGCCAGCGCAACACGCCTGGTGTGACCGCTGTTCCTCTCCATTCGTGCTACAAATAGGAGACATACCAAGCGGGTGCGGTGAGTTGGCGAAAGTGGGTGAGATGTGGCGCAAGATGGGCGACTGTGGATGCTGACCAGGATTGCGAAGATTGTGGCGTTGCCAGGTATGGTGGGGAGTGTCGCCCGATGAGCTACAAGGCACGGGCTGCCGCGCAGCAACGCCAAAGGAGCCGCCCAGCACCGAGCGCGACAACGAAGGCCAGAGGCGCTGCGACGGCGGCAGGGGGAGTCGCACGCTCAAGGGACGGCGTGGGTGAGCGGACGACTACGGCGCCAGCACACTCACCTCAGGCATCCTCATCTACGGGGCTAGTTGAGTCGTCACGGACTGCGGAACGAGATAACGCGGGGTGGAGAGCGGATCGCGCGATCCGCTCGACTCCTCCCAATCGTCCACCGGAGTCGGTGGCAGCGATGGCAACAGCCGGTGCGTCGAGCGTTGCGCATGGCGATGCAGAGCAGCACAAGGGTGAGCGGCTGGCGGATTATTTCATTCAGTCGCTCGCTCTGGTCTTGTCGCGCCTCAGGATCGAGGACGACCTCAAGCAGCAAATCAGGATAGCGGACAGTATCATCGCACGCTATCTGCGTAGCGGCTGGTTCGTCGTGGAGATGGTGGGGATCGTGGGGCTGTTCGCGCTGTGCTTTGGCGCGCCGTTCGACGGCGCCTATTTTTACCGGATTGCGGGGCTAGGGTTGGGCTTGTTCGCACTCTTCGCGACGTATGTGCTGGACCACGCGGTGGCGTTGCCGCACATGTATCTACGGCGCTCGCTGCGCACACTGGGCCGCCCGACGGTCGCGCCGCTGGTGCTTGCGGCGACGATCACACGCGTTGCGTCTTTCATTGTGCTGCTGTCGCTTGTTCTCATCTTCCGCCGGTTCGATGCCGTCGAGCCACTCGCGCTGGTAGCGGGCGCCGTGGGATTGCTGGCGAATTGCGCGTTGATCGCTGCCGTCGCTGTGGCGTGCTCTACTCCGTTTGCGAGGCGCGGCGTGCAGCTCGGCCTACTGGCGTGGCTCGTCGCCGCGCTGGCAACCTATACTCCGGGCACGATCTTTTCGTCACTGCCGGTCGTGTCGTGGGTGCTGCGTCTGCCGCTGCTGCCATTTGCGACGTGCTACGACTTTGGTGTTACGGGGGACATTGGTTGGTTGGGCGTGGCTGCGCTGGTGGCGGAGGCGAGTATGATTGCAGCCGCCATCGCGCTTGCAGACGCGGGGCTGCAACGCAGGCTAGGTGGCCACCAGCCGTCTGGCTTGGCGCGCTGACGGCTGGTGGTGGGCTCGCGACAGACGCTATGCAGGCGTTCCAGCGTCTGTCTGGCTGGTTGTTGGCTTCGTGGTCTTCCCCGACTGGATGAGAAGGGCGATGGCAGCAGCCACGATCCAGATCCCTTGGAGGGCGAGAGGGATCAGCGTCAGGAGGGGTGTGGTGAACAGACCCACCAAGCCGATGATGGCGAACGCTGTGCCCAGAGCTAAAGCCAGATAGCCAAAGGCGCGCGGGAGGATGCGTGCTCCCACAAGGATCGTCCCCAAGGCGAGGAAGATCACCGGCGC